>JABHXI010000067.1 GCA_018657375.1 Candidatus Nitrosopumilus sp.
CTGGAGTAAACTGTACAATTTTTCTTGCAGACTGGCACACAGTTATCAATGACAAACTAGGCGGTGACTGGGATACGATTTCTAAAGTTTCAAAATACTATCAAGATGCTTTCAAATTAGTTTGTCCAGATGCAAAAATTGTTTTAGGTTCAGAGCTATATGAAAAAAATCCAGAGTACTGGTCAGATCTTGTAAAATTTACAAAACACATGTCATTGAAAAGAACTATGAGAACTCTAACAATTATGGGACGTTCAGAAAGTGATGAAAAAATTGATGTTGCCAGATTACTTTATCCTGCAATGCAAGCAGTGGATATTCATTATTTGGATGTGGATATAGCACATGCTGGAATGGATCAAAGAAAAATACACATGCTGGTTAGAGAAATATTTCCTAAAATGAAATGGAAGGTTCCAGTTTCGGTTCATCATAAGCTGCTTCCAGGATTAAAAAAACAAGGAAACGAAGGGTCTGGTACTGAATTTAGTAAAATGAGTAAATCAGATCCAAATTCAGGCATATTTATCCACAATACGGATGATGAAATTAGAAAGAAAATCAACAAAGCATGGTGTGATGAAGGAATAATAGAAAATAACCCCATACTAGCGATTTCCGAAACGATAATTTTTAGTAAATTTAACAAAATGAATATTGAGAGACCAGAAAAATTTGGAGGTAATTTATCATATTCAAATTACAAAGAATTAGAAAATGATTTTAAAGAAAAGAAATTGCATCCAGGGGATTTGAAACAAGCTGTTGGAAATTATTTAGTGGAAATTATATCTCCAATTAGAGAGAAACTAAATCTTAGTGAAGAATTATCTGAAGCAATAAAGAAAAGTTTCTAAACCTTAAGATTTGGATTAGATTGTTCTTCCAAATTATATTTTGATTTGTATCCTCTTGGATTAATCATCAAATCTTTGTAAGTGTATGTTGAGGAATTACCGATAATTACAGTACTGGTCATCCCCAATTCTTCATCAAAATTAAGTAAATTTTCTAAATCCGTCATCACAATAGTTTCAGATTCTCTGTAAGCGCTTTTAATTATTGCAACAGGCGTTGTAGGTTTTCTATATTTAAGCAGAATTTTTTGAGTATCCTGTAATTGATGAATTCTTTTTTTGCTTTTAGGATTGTAAATTACAAGTACAAAATCACCTTGTGCAGCTGACTCCACACGTTTCTGAATTATTTCCCATGGCACCATTAGATCACTCATACTAACAACAGCAAAATCAGTCATCAATGGTGAGCCAACTATTGACGCACAAGAATTTAGAGCAGATACTCCAGGAATAATTTCCACTTTCAAACCATCAGAAGGTTCCCAACCTGTGGCAGCAAGTGTTTCATAAATTAATCCAGCCATTCCATAAATTCCAGGATCCCCACTAGACACTAGTGAAACAATTTTTCCAGATTTTGCAAGGTCAATACACTGATGAGCTCTTTCAACTTCTTGGGTCATAGCATAACGATGAATAGTTTTGCCTCCAATCAGATCTTGAACCAAATTCACATATGTTTCATAGCCAACAATTGTATCACTTTCTGTGATTACTTCTTTAGCTCTAAACGTCATATGATCATGATGTCCAGGCCCAACACCAACAATGTACAGTTTACCAGTCAATTTCAAAATAATTTTTTTCTTAACTAATTTATCCGTTTAGCGTGTCCTAGTTGATTTTATCAAGTGTAAATGCATCATGTATTGCACGTACTGCTGTATTTGTATCAGAATTTTTTACTACTAATGCAAGATTAAGTTCGGATGAACCTTGAGTAATCATAGATACATTTACCTTATTTTTCTCAATTGCTGTAAAAACTTTTGATGCAACACCAACTGTTCCTCTCATTCCAGAACCAATTAATGCAATAATAGACACTCCGGTAGTAACTTCTAATTTTTTAATGATTTTTCCTAAGAGATCCATTTCCAATATGCTAACAGCTTTATCAAGATCAGTATTTTTTACTACAATTGTAATACTTGATTCAGAAGGGTTTTGAGAAATCATCATAACATTAATTTCAGCTTTTGCTAAAGTTGCAAATATTTTAGATGCAGTTCCAGGCGTTCCAATCTGCCCATTCTGAATATCTATTAGTCCATTATTACGAATATTACTGACACATTTTACAGTATTTTTTACAGATGCTGAAGGTGATGCACTTACTAAAGTTCCCTCATTATTTGTCATAAGAGAACTTCTAATTTTCATGGGGATTTTTTTTGTCAATAGAGGCTCAAATGTTCTTGGATGAATTTGTTTTGCACCAAACAAAGCCATTTCAATTGCTTCAACATATGAGACTTCTTTGAGTAACTTTGCATTTTTAACAATTTTTGGATCTGCAGTCATTAGTCCATCAACATCACTCATTAACCAAATTTCATCTGCTTTGATACAAGAACCAACTATAGTTGCTGAATAATCAGAACCCCCTCTACCAAATGTAGTTGTATGACCATGTTGATCTGCACCTGAAAAGCCTCCAATTACAGGAATTACTTTTTTAGAAAATAAATTATCAATGCTTTTTGATACTCTCAATCTAGTTGTATCTATAAGTGGTTTTGATTCACCAAAATTGGAATCAGTTACAATACCTACTTCCTTACCAGTTAAGGAGATTGATTTTTTTGATAAATCATTAATTGCTGCTGCAATTAATTTTATAGATAATCTCTCACCAAACGAAATTAAATAATCCATTGATCTGGATGTTACTTCTCCTAACAAGACTAAACCATCTATCAATGCAAGTAGTTCTGTAAAATCTTCATTTAATTTTACTAATAATTTTTTTTGAATGTCAGATTTTTTGATAGTTTGTTTTGCTAATTGGTTATGTCGATTGATGATTTTTGAGGCAAGTTGTTCTGCCTTGGATTTATTTTCTTTTTTTATAGATTCAGATATTTCGATTAGATCATCAGTAGTTCCACTTGTTGCAGAGCAAACTATTGCAATTTGGTGTTTTTTGGATAGTGTACTAACATGCTTACATATTGTGTGAATGTTTTTTGTATTGGAGATTGAGGTTCCACCATATTTTAAAACTAGTTTCAATTCAAACTAACTAAATTATTCAATCTTTAAATGCTTTAAGTTTCGACTCGTGGAGCAAGATAAAAGTGGATTCTGCCTATATTTGCAACCTTAAATTCAATTCTAAGCGGTTTTGCGCTTGAAAATTCACATGTGATAAATCCAGCATTGCTGCCTACTGCTTTAACTACAGGATTAAGATATTCAAGGCTGTAAGTACCAACACTATCTGCTTTTGAAGAAATTTCTTCAATATCTTCAGCTTCTTTGTCCAATTCAATAATTACTTCACCAGAATCACCTTTTCCTGAAAAATCACCCTTAGAATCAGATGTATTGATGGTTAGATAGTCAGATACAACTTGGACATCACCAAGAATCTTATCAAATTTTGAGGAGGTTAAAACAATTTTTGAATCGTATGGAATTTTTGGTAATGGCGTATCAGTTGCAGAACTTTCAATTAAGCGAATTTTATATTTTTTATTTTTTCCAACTGTTACAAGTAACATTTTTTCTTCGGAAATACTGATTTCAATACTATCTTTTTTGTCTGCTCGTTTGATAAGTTTAGAAAATTCATCTATTCTAACTCCAAATTTAACATCACTATCACATTCATATTTTTCAAATGCTGAATTTGGCCAGGATATGTCAATAAGGGCAACGTGAGACGGATCCATTCCTCTAAAAGTAATTCCCTCAGCTGTTGCAACAAAAGTTGCTTCTTCAACTAGTGTAGAGATTGCAGAAATTATGGCTTTCAGATCATCTGAACCACTTGTTTTTGCACCAAAAGTCAATTCATTTTTCTTGACTATAAGTTCCAGTTAAACCTTATGTGTAATCACGCCAAGTGTATTTACATTTTTGACAACGATAAAATCGAGTTGTTGGTTCATCTGCACTTCTAGTTTGAAACATCCAAGCTACTGCTTGATCATGTCCACATTTTTCGCAATCAATCTTTATTGTAGGATTAGTATCTTCACCTTCATCGCCTTCAAAAGCAAGAAGTGAAAAATCAGGTTCATCTTCAGAAATAATTTTTTTCTTTTTTGTTGATTTTTCTCCTTCAGCGTAACCGCATTTTGAACATTCAAGGCCAGAATCACCTTTTTTTAGTTTAACCTCACATTTGGGGCAAAATTTCAATCTAATTTACCCTAATTTTGAAATAAATAATTGTTTAAATTCTTCTGCCATTTTTATTGAAGATTCCGTTGATTTTTTAACTTCAGATAACGGTTTTGTACTAGAATTAATTCTCATCCAACATTCATTAGTTAACGGATGTTTGATAATTACGCCTGCAAAATCAACATTTGAAGCCTTTAGAAGTTCATGTTGGATAATGTATAATATTCCAATATCAGTTTCTGTGATAGAAATAGTCATTTCTTTGGCTTCTGAACTGATAACTTGCGCATCCATGTATTCAGAAAAGGCACTTATTGCGGATATAAATCATATGAACAGGAACAATGGCAGAAAGCAAAATATCAGAAATAACACTAGTAAAATCCAAGGAGGAGTACTCATCTGATGAAAATATTGAGATAAATGTCCAATTTTCAATTCAAGGTGATATAAGAAATTCGTTCAATGAAGCAAATTGGACTAAATCATACAATAACAACGATGTTTCAATGAAGTTGAAATACGGTGTAAAATTGACATCGGGCGGATTTAGAAAGAAGGGATTGGGAAAGATTGTAGATTCATACCGAAAAGCTGCGATTTTCTGGACAAGAAATCCAAAATTAGTCAATCCAATGAAAGATAGAAGAATTTGGGTTCAAATAGCAAAAAACTTTGAACCGTTTATCAGACTTACTGAAGAAGAAGTAAGAGAAGAATTCTTTGATTTTAATGAGAAATTTGTTTTCAAAGCATCTGATTTAGGAAAAGGTAAACACAAGATCGGAGCTGAAGCATTTTCATCATGGCAAAAACACGATTATACGGAACCTGGAAGTATCAAAAATAGTTCTAATGAAATTGAAGTCATAATCAATTAGGGATATAAGGAACTTTTTTCTTGAATCAGTAATGGCAAAATATGACGGTCTATTAGGACAACCAATTCTTGAAGTCGAAGAACCGGATAAAGATGGAGGTATTACCTTTATCTTTAAAGATAACAGGTTTATGTTTATCAAACCAGTTGATGGAAAAATTGAGACCATATCAATTCCAGAATAGGTGATCATGAATGGAAAAATATGATCAAATTAAAATGTTAGAATTGGTAAAGGTTGAAGATCCAGATGCTGAAGGTGGATTAACTTTGTACTTTCAAGAAAATAAAACGTTAAAAATTAAAAACGTTGATGGAAAATTAGTTTCAGATTGGGTTTAAACTAATTTCTTACATATTTTTCATAATAACTTATTGCTAATTCCTGTACATCAGATTGAATAGAACCTGGTCTTTCATCTCTAATTTTTTTAATTGCCTGAATAGCCGAAAGTTTTTTGTATTTTATAAAATAACATGCAAGAATTGTTCCAGCTCTTCCCAATCCAGCAGCACAATGAACCATCACTGATTGGTTATTTTGAATTTGGTTTTGAATAAATTCAACAGCAGAATCTATTTCTTCCATATTTGGAGCATGAAAGTCAGCTGTTGGTATATGCAGATAATCAATCTTTTGAGTCCAATCACCAGGTAATGATTTTTCAGTCATAGTTACAATAGATTTTACTCCTTGGGTTAGAAGCCACTCAAATTCATCCAAAGATGTAGGAATTCCAGAACCAGCCAATTTTTCATCAATTAACCAAGAAAAATTAGTAGGTTTTTTTGTAATTTTACCATGAACTTTTCTCCAAATATTACCAGGTTTACTCATTAACAAATAATTATATCTACTACATTTTTAGCATTGCGAAATAATATTTATTAAAAAATAAAAAATCTAAATTTTAAATTATGAAAAGTTAAATACTCTTTTAATGAAAAACTGGTTATGCCTACTGCGTATGTTTTATTAAATTCAGATTTGGGATCAGACGTGTCAATAATTGCAGAAATAAAAGAAAAACTCGTAAATGAAGATGTAAAATTTGATGTTAGAGGCGTGTACGGAGTATACGACATAGTTTTAAAATTAACATCAGATGATGCTGAAAAATTGCGTGCATTAATCACTAATAAAATTAGAAAAATCAGTAGAGTTCAATCAACATTAACTATGATTGTAATAGAAGAGCAAGAAAATCTATAGTTTTTTAATTTCATCAATAACTCGAAGTATTTCTGAATCAGTGTTAAAAAAATGAGGAGATACACGAATGATTTTTTGTTCCATAATCTCCCTTACAGCTAAAATAATATTTTGTTTTTCAAGTTTATCCACTATTTTTTGTGAATCTAAACCTTCAATGTTAAAAGATACAATGCTAGTTCGTTGATCTGAATCTTCTGGCCCATACAAAATTACTTTAGGTATTTTTAGTAATTCCTCTCTAAAAAGATTAGATAGATATTGATTTTTTTTACGAATATTTTCCATGCCAAAATTTAACAAATATTTTGCAGAAGATTCCAATCCAACAATTCCAACATAATTTCTAAAACCAGTTTGAAATTTATCAGGCAAGTCTTTAAAAATTAAATTATTTTCAGCATCAGTAATTGCAGATTCGCCACCGATTGTTTTTGGTTCTAATAATTCACCAGACTTTCGATTACAATAAAATAAACCAGTACCCATTGGGCCACACAGCCATTTAGAACCATTAAACGACATAAAATTACATTTTAGTTTAGAAACATCATGATCACCAATACACCCTATTGTTTGTGCACTATCAATGAACAATGGAATTTTATTATTAAGAATTTTAGAAATTTTTTCTATTGGTATTATTGAACCAGTATTGTACAGAGCATGGCTTAAAGCTACTAATTTTGTATCTTCGTCAATATTTGATTTTAAATTATCTAGTTCAAAAAATCCATTTTTGTCAATTAAAAGACTTCTTACTGAAAGTTTATCTTTTAAATTAATCCACGGATAAAAATTGGAATGGTGTTCATGAGTCATTCCACGAATTATAATATTAGATTTTTTATCAAATGAAAGTCCATTTGCAACAATATTAATTCCATCAGTCGTACTCTGAGTTAGAACAACTTCATCAGGTTGACAACAAATAATTTTTGCAATAATTTTTCTCACACTATCTAATTTTTCTGCAATAAAAGATTCTGAATCCTTAGAATCAGGACCCATGGAATTGTATGAAATTAAAAAATCCTTCATAGCATCTATACTTTGTAATGGCATCAAGGATACAGATGCATTATTCAGATAGATTTTTTTTGATGAATGGAAATCATCAGAAATATCTTTTGATGCTAAATTCATTATTATATCTGTAAAATACTATTATGATGTTGGATAAAAATCCTGAGATAATTTTCAATGATATTCAAAAAGAATTTAGAAAAAATGTACCAAATTTAATATTATGTTCAGATTCTTTTCATAAAATAGAATTTTTGAATAAAATAATTACATCCATAGATAAACCAATTATTTTTGTAGATATGGATTTACTATATTCAGGATATATAGAATCTAAAATTATTCAGAAAAAAAATAATTTGATGATTTTTCAACCAAATAAGCTAAATTGGAAAGAAAAACTATCAGAAATTATTACCAAAATATCAGAAAAAGAATTTCTAATAATTATTGATTCATTTAATGGAATTTACAATTTATTTGATGATTTAGAATCTGCCAGATTTGTCAATTCATGTATCATGCTACTCTCATCATTAGGAAAACAAGCTAATTCTACAATTTTGATAACTGCAATGGGTAGAAAGAAAGAAAATAGTGAATGGGTATTATCACCAGGAGGAAAACACATTATGAAATCAGCAAAAACAGGAGTCTATTTTCTTAAAAAAATTAAAAATGATCTAATTATCAAATTAGCAGACAACAATATGAGTAAGTTTAAAAAATAATAAGCAAATTTTCTAGCGATCCAATTTCAAACGGCGTTATAAAATTTCAAACGGTGTTATAGATACAAAAATTTAAGAAAATTATATTAACGTCAAATCATGATCTAATTTTGTTATGCCAGTAGGAATAATTCCAGACATCAGCGAACAAATGTGTATCGGATGCGCACTATGTGTAGAAATCTGTACAACACTTGGACCAGATGTCTTAAGAGTAAAACCTGTTGAAGGCTGGAAAAGAGGAAAAGCATTCGTTTTCTACCCAGAGAGATGTATTTCTGATGGTGCATGCATAGGTGTATGCCCAACAAAAGCAATCTTTTGGATGAGACCAATGGACTTTACAGTTGGACAACCAGTCCCACTCTACAAAAACTCAGTCTTCGTAAAAGGTTGGACTGAATTAATCGATTAGATTAATTCACACAATTTTTAATTTCTTTTTCTTATTTTATTTTTCTAAGTTCATACACAATTAATCAAAATAAGGAAAAATTAACTATTTTTAGAAAATCTAAATTTTGATGACCAATTACTTTTTTGTTTAGTTTCTTGTTTTTTTGAAAGATTATCTAACATATCATATGTAATTGTAAATCCATTACCGACCAAAGTGGCATCCTTGTCATAATTTTCTTTATGAGAAATAAGTTCATCAGATAAATCTTTGATTTTTTTAGTTTTTAGATCAAATAATCTGATCTTTTTACCATTTTCTAATTCAATTATCGCATCACCACTTAATCCTTGTATTGAAAACTTTTCAAAGAATCTAATTGTACCATTTTTTCTTAATTTAATTACAGAATCAAAAGTTAATTTTTCTCCATAAAATAAAATTTCACGTGCAAGTAATACGGAGTCTTGCTCTACATTAAGAACAATGATAGTATCAGCGTCAAGTGACACAGTGTTTGAAATATCTTCAGCAATAATTTTTCCATTTAGAGCTGAAATACTTGTTCTATGCTCTTGAATTTGAAAAACTCCAACTCTACCGTCTTTATCCTCAACTCTATATTTTCTACCATAAATATTGCCTACAACAACATTCCCATTATCTACAATAATTCTTGCACCATTTTCAATTTTATACTTATTTTCTAATGGATTAATGAATTTGAAATCACCTTTTGTAAGATGAATATTAGTTTTAAATTCCTGTGTCCAAGAAGGACTGGTAATACTTCCTTGCATGATTATTGGACCATCATAAGTCAAACTTCCAGCCATAAAATTACCCTTAATAGATAAAGTACCAGTTGCTTTTCTTTCTAACTCAATTTCACCAAGAGTTTTTGAACCAAATAATCTAGTAGCTGTAGAATTTGATTGATTTAATGTAGTTGCCCATTCTTCAGCACTTTTCATTTCTTTAGATAATTCCTGGCCTAAAATCTGATTTTTTCTTCTAACATCTTCTTCACTTTCATCAGAATAAACTCTAGAATTTTTTATTTTTTCAATATCAGTATCAGGATATTTTTTACCAATTTTTAGATCATCATATGCTTGTTTAATTTTAATAAATTGATCATTCTCTCCACCACGATCAGAGTGGAATTGTAAGGCTAATCTTCTAAATGCATCTCTAATGTCTCTTTCTGTTGTTCCTTCAACGATTCCTAAAATATCATAATTAGATTCTACCATTTTTTATCAACCTAGTTAGGATCAGTACTCATTTTCCTATACTTGTAGTTTATCACATTACAACATATCAATGATTTGGAAAATTCTATCAAAATTAGTTATAAAATTAATTTTTCCTTGTTTTTATCAAAGCGATTATAGCTATGATAACAGCAATTATTCCAATTGCTGTTCCCAAAATATCATTCACGTCTATTTCATTTTGCATTTGATTGCCAGAATTTTCAAGATTTTGAATACTGTTTTCTAGAGAAGTAATTCGTTCAACAAGTTTTGCATTATCAGTAATGACTTCAGTTAAAGCAAAATCAGATGATTCAGGGAATTCAATATAAGATCTTTCTGCAATTGGAGGTGGATGCATAGATAAATTGACAGGTGTCTCTAAAATTTTTCCAACAAGATTTGCTTGGAAATACCCAGACACTGTAGGAGTAATGAAAGCATAATATTTTCCTGGAATATTATGATCAACTACCAAAGGTAAAGTAATTGTTTGTGTTTTATCATATACAAATTGAATTTTTAATAATTTTCTCAATCCTTCAATACCATTTTGAAATTTTTGAGAATTTGCACATTCCAAAGGTATTGAAATATCAGGACAATCTACTAGTGGACTAACATACAATTCAAGTCCATTTGTATCACCAGATACAACGGGCTCATTCATCCAACCAATTTCTATACGATATTCTCCAACTGCATCAACTGTATGTGCATATACAATTCCACTAAAACTAGGAATAAGTAACAATGATAGTATCAAGAAAATATATTTCATAATTTTAAAAAATAAATCTAATTTTAAAAATGTTATTTTTGATAATTGTACCAGTTATGCATCTGCATACATTGAAACTTCCCAAGCAGTTGGGGTTTGTGCAAATGCAGTGTATTCTTTATATTTTAATTCAGAATATGCCTCAAGAAAATCAGATGAGAAAACTTCTTCTAAAAATTTAGAATCACTACCAAGAGAATCAAGTGATCCCTTTAATGAAACAGGTAGAGAGCCAATATTGTATTCTCTTTTCTTTTCTGCAGAAAGTTTGTAAACATTTTCTTTAATAGGATCACCAGGATCAAGTTTATTTTTAATTCCATCTAATCCTGCTAACAATAATGCAGATTCTAAAAGATAGATATTTGCAGTAGGATCAGGCACGCGATATTCCATTCTTTTACTTTTTTCTTGATTTCTATTGTACATTGGAATTCTAACTGCAGTGGAACGATTTGCCAGTCCCCAGCAAACATTGACTGGTGCTTCAAATCCTGGAACAAGACGTTTGTAAGAATTAGTGGTAGGATTTGAAATTGCACATAATGCTGAGGCATGGTTTAGAATTCCTCCAACATAATATCTACCAATTTGACTCAACTGTGCAACTTCATCATCTGCATCATACATTACATTAGAATTTCCATTCCATAAACTCTGATGTGTGTGCATAGCTGATGCATTATCACCAAAAATTGGTTTTGGCATAAAAGTTGCTACTTTATTTTTTCTTTTAGCTTTAACTTTAACTAAATTTTTAACTGCAATGACATTATCTGCCATAGCAATCATCTCATCATAGACTAGATTAATTTCACATTGACCAGAAGTTGCTACTTCATGATGTTCAGCTTCAATTTTTATTCCAAAATAATTATACAAATCTTCACATACATCTTTTCTAAATCCTGCAAGTGTGTCTTTTGGTTGTGATGGGTAGTATCCCTCTTTGAAATTTATTGCTGTACTAACATTTCCTTTAGACCATGGTGATTCTTTAGAGTCAATTGAATAGCCAGAACCTCCACCAGAATGAGTTGCAGCATAAGGAGATGGATAAACATTGATTGAATCAAAGACAAAAAATTCTATTTCAGGTCCCCAATTAGTATGAGTAAATCCAAATTCAGCAAGTTTTTCAGCTGCTTTGTGTGCAATTCCTCTAGAATCTCTACTATAGCGTGATTCCTTTCTTGTACTACCATCATATAGATCACAAAAGATACGTGCATTTTTTCTATGTCCTGGATCATAATCATTAGGTAAAATTTTGAATGAATTTGGATCAGGCATTAAAATCATATCAGAATTGTTTACAGATTTGAATCCAGTGATTGAACTTGCATCTAATTTTTCAAGACCATTTACAAAACTATTTTCATCAATGGCGTAACTTGGCATTCCAACATTATGAAGTTCGCCAAAAATATCTACAAACCAAAAATCAATGAAAGAGATACTTTCATCGTTAATAGTTTGTAAAACTTGTTTATAATCCAATTACTAGTCATATGAAATGACTTTACTAATTTCGTTTAGTGAGATAGAATTGTCTATAAAGTCAGGTAAAGCTTATGATTTAGAATTATCTTAAACCGGATTAATTTGTGCAATGGCTTCCATTTCATCTTGAAAGAAAAATTTGTCAGCAAATGCCGGTTTCAAGTCATCCAACCAAATTGCATTTTCATCATATTTTGCAAAAAATGGAACATCTACCCAATCAGGATTTCTGCCTTGTAAAAATCTCAAAACAATTACTTTTTCATCTTTAATATTTGCAGTTCCAATTACATGTACTTTACCTGGTGTTGCGGACATACTTGGACCTCTAACTGTTCTAGCCAATCCGCTAACTGAAGAATATGCTTTTTTGAAAATTTCATGTGCTTTAATTAAAGAAATTCCAAAATAATGTTGTGCTCCAGTATCTCTAACTACAAACATGTAGTATGGGACACAACCCAATTCAACTTGCTTAGTCCACATTTTAGCCCACATTTCTGCATCGTCATTGATATGTGTTAAAAGAGGTGATTGAGTTCTAATCTGAGCACCTGTTTTTCTCACTTCCTTAATTGCATCTTTGACTGCATCGGTTGATAATTCATTTAGATGGTTAAAGTGAGCCATAAATGCAAGATGCAAGCCACTGCTAGTAATTTTCTTAAAAACTTCTAACATTTCTTGAGAATCTGAATCAGTTAAAAATTTGTAAGGCCAATATGCAAGTGCTTTTGTTCCAATTCTAATAGTTTTAAGATTTGGAAGATTTGCATCGATTAGAGTATCCACGTATTTTGCAAAAATTTTTGCTTTCATTATCATTGGATCACCGCCAGTAAACAGTACATCAGTAATTTCAGGATGCTCTCTCAAATATTGAACTAGTTGTTCACCTTCTTGCATTGCAAATTTCATTTCATCCATACCAACAAATTGAGGCCATCTAAAACAGAAGCTGCAATATGCATGGCAAGTTTGACTTTGACTAGGAAAGAAGAGACAAGTTTCTTTGTACTTGTGTTGCATTCCATATAATTTGGTTCCATCTTTTAATGTTGGAACATTAAGTTCCATTTGACCTGCAGGATGCGGATTTAATTGTAAACGAATTTCATTTGCAATTGCTGCTATTTCTTTTTTATCAGCATTATTTTTTAATGCAGTAGCCATTTTTTCATAGTGTTCAGGTTTCAACATTCCTTTTTGAGGAAATGTTAAAACAAAAATTGGATCATTCGGAATATCATTCCAATTAATTAATTGCTCAACGACATAATTATTTGCTTTAAATGGTAAAACATTTCCTACAACTTCCATTTCAAATTGTTTTTCTTCAGAAAGTTGTTGAATTTGCGGAAGTTTACGAAAATTTGATAATGTGTATGATTTCATATTAGGAGCATTATCCCAAATGGATTCTTGATAGTTCACTTTGTAGATAGTGTCTAAACCCTTGTTAAATGTTGCATCAATTCTAGGCATAAAATTAGAAATAATTATCCAGTTTTTTCTCTTAAAATAATCAAATTGGCTTAACATTTTATTCTAGAAAATAAAACAAAGAAAGAAGACAAATTATGAGCGAAGGAGATATTTCACAAATTTCAGTTGGAGAATTTGAAACACTTTCACAGTTATTGGCTTCATCAGAATCACTTCAGTTAGCTTTCATTATAATGATAGTCGGAATTATTATCATATCTGCCGCATATAGAACATTCTCATCAATGATTAAATCAAAAAAAATATTTTACACTAGACCACATTTATCAAGATTTGTACAAAATGCGGTATTGCCGTTTTTTGCAATTGCTCTAATTTCATCAACTAATGCATATATTCAAACTTCAGAATTATTTGAACAAGATTCAGGTATTTCTACAATGGAATTAACTCCTGAAGAAACTTTTGCAAAGATTCTCAATACTTTCAATATTCTAGTTATTGGTTATACAATTTCCCATTTAATTCCAATAATGCTTACTAAACGTGATAAATCAATTCTTGAAAAACAAGATTTTCAAGTTTGGTATGACATGCAAGGTTTTTCAGATGATGATGGTCTTTTTCACAAATTATACAAATGGATTCCACCAACTATTACACCTGAAGATTTTACCGATAGTGAATTCAAGAATCTCTGTAAAACAAAAGAAGGTATTACTCAATTAGAACAATACCGTACTTCAAAAGGAAATCCCATAGGGAGTTATGAAAAATTAGTAACATCTCCGTTTGAAAAATGGAAAAAATCTGAAAGAGCAAAATATTTGAAATATTTTAACAATTGTGTTACTGGAAACAATCAATCAGGAAGAAAATTAAAACCTGGTGCAAAACCAGATGAAATATTTGCAATAGATGTTTGGAGAGAGGAAAAAAGAATAAATGGTTTTGAGCCATTAATTCCAAGTTCTCGACCAGTAGGATATGCACGTAAAAAAAGAGAAGGCATTCCTAAATCATTTAAGCAAATTTTACCTGTAGGAATTTTTGCTGCAACAATTCTCGGAGTTGTATCTTGGTGGGGAGTAGATTTGTTTGTATTAGCTACTGCAACAGGCGGTCTTGCAATTGGTATTGGTTTAGCATTACAAGAAACAATGCAGAATTATTTTGCATATTTAATGATTAGAAAAGACAATATTTTCAAAGAAGGTGAAAGAGTGCAATTAGAATCAGGATATAACGGATATGTTCATAAAATTACTCCTAGAGTTACCTATGTCAGAGATGGATTACATGAATCTGTAGCAATAATTCCTACAAGACAATTAGTAACAGCACAAATTATCAATTATACAAAAGAAAATAGACTTGTTCCCGCAGTAGTTACTGTAGGAGTTTCATATCTTAATGATCCAAAACAAGTTGCAGCAATTTTAGTAAAAATTGGAAAACGTGGAATGATTGAAATTAAAGATGGCAAAGGAAGGCACCTAGTTAGACAAAATAGATGTTCATATTTGGATGAAAATAAATCAAGTTGTGGATGTGATAAGGATCTACATGTGGATATCACACAGCCAGTTGTAAGATTTAATCAATTCAATGATTCTGCATTAGATTTCTCAATGTGGTTATACGTTAAAGATTATGGGGCACAATTTAAGACAAAAACAGATCTAAGAATGATAATGTATGAGGAGTTTAAAAAATACGATATTAGAATTCCATGGCCAATTAGAACAATATACCAAGGAGATGAAAAGAAAGAGCAAGATGAAATTGATGAGAAAGATGAATTCAGAAATAAAGTAATTGATGAGTATGGATTAGGAGACATAGGTCGTGGAGAAGGCGACGAATAGAAAAAATTCTCAAAACTTAAGAATCCCTTCAAATTATCTTTTATTATTGAGTGAATTATCAGTCATTTCAGGAAAGTCTTCTGAAAATTTAGCAAAGGAACTATCAAAAAAAATAAAGGCGAATTTTGTAAAATCAGAAATTCGAGTTTTTGCTGATGGTGAAAGTAAAATAACACTAATTGGAAAGTTATCAAAAAAAAAATCAATTGTTGTACAATCAATATATCCACCTGTAGATACCAACTTAGTTCAAGCATTATCATTAATCACTAAAGCTAAAGAGAATTCATCAGAAGTAACTGCTGTAATTCCATATATGGGATATGCAAGACAAGATAGAGAATTTTTACCTGGTGAGATTGTTACAATGAATGTACTTGGTAAATTATTCAAAAGTGCAGGAGCTTCAAAAATAATCATTGTGGATATCCATAGTTTAATTGGATTGAAGTATTTCACTATCAAAACAAAAAACGTAACTGCAGTTCCAGATCTTGCAGAATATTTTAAGAAATTGAGCCTGAAAAACCCCTTAGTTGTATCACCAGATCAAGGTGGATTGGAAAGAGCAAAAGAATTTGCAAAAGAATTCAATTCAGATTATATCGCATTAGAGAAGACAAGAGATAGAAAAACAGGTAAAGTAAAAATTAAAACAAAAAAATTAGCGGAAGTTGAAAATAGGGATTTAATTTTAGTGGATGATATGATAAGTACTGGTGGCAGCATAATCAAAGCTACACAATTTCTTAAAAAACAAAAATGTAAAAGAATCTATGTTGCATGTACACATGCACTTCTAATGAATGATGCTGAAAATAAAATAAAGAAAGCAGGGGTTACAAGCATCATAAGTACAAATACAATTCCAGGAAAAACATCAAAAGTAGATGTTTCAAAAGCTATTGCAAAGGCAATGATGTAATGCCAGAAAGTTTTTTCATTGTATCTAAAGACAATTTAGAACTTGCAATTGATGAAGTTGTGGCAATTGTAAAAATGTTTGATAGATTTAGTAAAATAAAAATAATTTCAAATCTAATAACTATTCAATCAAAAACTAATTGGAATAAAATTGCAGAGCGTGCTACATTTGTAAAAACTTCTGGACAGATATTAAGAAAAATGTCAGGGTTATTTTTAGATGATGAAAACTTTCAAGTTCTAAAAAATACACAAAGTTTTGTGTGTAGAGTAGTTAACTTATCATCAAATAAATTGAACGTATTGGAATTAGAGAGTTCAATGGGGGATATGATATCAAAGTTTACACATGCAAAAGTAAATTTAGAAAATCCAGACATTACTGTATATCTAATTTTTACAAATGAAGAAAATTTTTTTGGTTTTTCAGAAAAAAATGTAGATAGAAAACGCCCTGAAAAAAGTAAAAAATATCCCCATGAATTGGATTGGAAACTGACAAGAGTTATGATAAATTTAATTGGATTGCAAAAAGGGGAAACTGTGTGTGATCCATTTTGTGGTACAGGCACGACATTACTTGAATCAGAATCAATGGGCATCAATGCGATTGGAATAGATTTTGATGAAAAAATGTGTGAAATTTCTAAAGAAAATCTTAGAATTAATAATTACAAATCAAAAATTTTAAAATCAGATTTTCAAGAATTAGTAAAAATATCAAAGGATTTTGATGGAATTGTTACGGATTTA
Source organism: Candidatus Nitrosopumilus sp. (assembly GCA_018657375.1). Classification (GTDB taxonomy): domain Archaea; phylum Thermoproteota; class Nitrososphaeria; order Nitrososphaerales; family Nitrosopumilaceae; genus Nitrosopumilus. Next base: position 16,996 of record JABHXI010000067.1, read on the forward strand.
CCATATGGTAGATCCTCAAAAGCATCAGAAAAGCCTGAAGAAATTTTAAAAAAATTTATTGCGATTATTCCCAAACATAAGAAAATCGCTATAATGTATAAAAAAGAATTAGATCCTAAAATGAAATTAAAAGGACTGAAAAAATATCAGATCTATAGGCATAAAAGCCTCACAAGAACTATTTTGATTAAATGAAACTAGTATTTTTAGGAACGTCAGCTGCACAGCCTACACAAAAAAGAGGATTATCTTGCATGTGTTTAGAAAGAGAAGGGGAAATCATAATGTTTGATGCAGGTGAATCTGCACAGATTTCATATACAAAAGCAGGTCTAGGGTGGAATAAAAAAATGAAACTGTTTGTAACACATTTGCATGGAGATCATTGTGTAGGAATTTTGGGATTACTACAAACAATGTCAATGCAAAATAGAACAGAGTCTTTAGAAATTTTTGGTCCTAAGGGAATTGACGAATTTCTTGCAGCTAATATCAAAATATTAAACTTTAGTTTACCATTTTCTATTTTAATTACAATTGTTAGTGAAGGAAAAATGTATGAAAATAATAAATTTTTAATCCATGCAGCTAAAGCAAATCATTCAATAACTGCATTCTCATATTTGTTTGAAGAAAAAGATAAACCAGGAAGGTTTAATGTCCAAAAAGCAAATGAATTAGGCATACCAGAAGGTGAACTATGGAATAAATTACAAAATGGAGAAGAAGTAAGTAATGATGGAAAAATAATTAAACCCGAACAAGTATTAGGTACAAAACGTCCAGGGAAAAAAATAGGGATTTCAGGTGATACAATGCCAACAAAAGAATTAGAATTATTTTTCAATGAATGCGATTACTTGGTATTTGATTCAACATTTCTTGATGAAGAAAAACAGAAAGCACAAGATACGTGTCATTCAACTGCAAAACAAGCTGC
>JABHXI010000008.1 GCA_018657375.1 Candidatus Nitrosopumilus sp.
CTTTCGTTTCTGTCTCCATAGCTGGACCTTTCACTTCTGCCACCGGATCTTTCGTTTCTGTCTCCATAGCTGGACCTTTCACTTCTGCCACCGGATCTTTCTCTTCTGCCACCGGATCTTTCGTTTCTACCTCCACCGCTTTCTCTTCTGCCTCCTTTTCTTTTACCTCCAAAGTTTCCATCATCATGCTGGAATTGTTGAGGCGGTCTCAGGTCTTTTTCAGTTGGATTTTCATATTTTTTACCTATTTCACCCACTCTGATATTGAGTTTATCCAATAAAGTTTGATTCAATCCTTCGCCGTAAACATCCACTCTTGCACCAATTACTGCTTTTGCAGCTACTGCTCGTGCAATTTTACCTCTTTGCCATCTAGGTGCTGCATGTACCATTGCATGCTGGAATAACAATCCGTGCTTTGGTGGTTGTGATCCTGTTTTTAATGCTCTAAACAATGCTTTTTCAGCACCTAGCACTTGTATTGTACTTGCAGGCATTGATGCCATTTTTTTGAGACTTCCGGCTCTTCCCAAAATTCTTGCACCTACAGCACTACCAAGTATGGCTGTAACATTTGGTGCAATTTCGTGCATTTCTGATTCCACATGTTCTTCAAGTTTTTGACGTAACTCATGAAAATCTAAAATTTGTTTCGCAATTGATTGAACAATTGTTAAATTGATATCTGAAATATCTCCTCCTCTACTTTTTGCTAAAATTAGTGATAGCATTTCTACTTTTGATTCTGGAAAACCTGCTTCTTCAAAAACTTGTTTTGACAATGATTCTCGTTTACCTGCCATTACAATTTGTGAATATCCGTTAATGCTATCTATCATATTGTCTAATTCTGGAAAATGTAATCCGTACCACTCTCTAAGTCTTGAACTTAACCCATTTGCTATTTTATCAATTTCATCCAATGAATTAATTGCTTGAATAATGTGAAGATCTGGACTTTGTGATACTTCTGTAACTTTTGAAGATGAAAATCCTAAAGCAAATTCTCTTAACTTTCCTAATGTATCTTGCAGGTTTGATGCAAATCCTGAATCGACAATTATTTGTGGTTTTGTTGATTGGATTTTTTCCAATTCCTCTGAATCCATAATGTGACAATCAATTGAAAATTTTTTCAAAATAGCAAGTAGTGATTCATCACTAACTGAAAAACCTCTTTGACTTTTAGCTAAATAATTTATTATTTCGTTTAACTTTGATTCCTTATTTTTTACTGCAAGATATTCTTTAACTGGATTTGAAAATGGAAATGCCTTGTCTATTTTATCCTCATTTAATACTGAAATCCCTAATTCTGTTAAAATTACCGAATACATGACTAGTTGAACCTAGATCACCTTTAAAAAATGTACTAGAACCTTAAATCAACTATTATATTCGAAATTACTTTGATTTATCAAGATGGAGCCAAGTCTTGCAACTTCTATAGCTGGAATTCAATTAGATAGACCTGCCATGCTTGCATCTGGAATTTTGGGAATTTCTTTGGATGTGTTTAATCGATTATATCGTTCTGGAGCCGGAGCAGTTGTTAGTAAGTCTCTTAGCAATGAGCCTTGGGAAGGTTATCCAAATCCAACTATTTTCAGTGTAAATGGAGGTGGATGGATTAATGCAGTTGGACTTTCAAATCCTGGAGCCCCAAATTTTGCTAAAATGATTGAATCTAATCAAGACGTTCCAATTATTGTGAGTTTAGTTGGTTCTGTTCCTGATGATTTTAAAATGATGATTGAGGAATTTAAAAATTGCAATGTAACTGCATTTGAATTAAATTTGTCTTGTCCACATGTTGCAAAAGTTGGTTTAGAGGTTGGAGATGATCCTGAATTAGTTAAGAAGATTGTAACTACTGTGAAAAACTCTACTAATGTTCCCGCAATTGCAAAAGTTGGTTTGGGTACGACCAATTATCTGAATACTGTTAAAACTGCAATTGATTCTGGAATCGATGCTATTACTGCAATTAACACTGTTAGGGCAATGGCTATAGATGTTGAAACTCAACGACCAATTCTTAGTAACAAGTTTGGGGGATTGTCTGGTACTCCGATTAAACCCATTGCACTAAGATGCGTTTATGAAATCTCTTCAAAATATGACATTCCGATAATTGGATGTGGTGGGATTTCTACATGGGAAGATGCAATTGAGTTTTTCTTAGCTGGTGCGTCTGCAATTCAAATTGGTAGTGCAATAGGTGATAATTGGATTAATGTTTTTAATGATATTAACAAAGGCATATTGCAATACATGAAACAAAAAAATTATTCTACAGTAAATGAGATGGTGGGACTTGCAAAGAAATTCTAATCATACTACAATTGTCACAATTGAAAAAGTAATTGATGAAACTCCTACTGTTAGAACTTTGGTTTTTTCAGATGATGTCATGCCAAATGTTTTACCTGGTCAATTTGCAATGGTTTGGATTCCTGGAATAAATGAATTGCCTATGAGTGTCATGATTTCTAAAGAATCTGGAAAGGCTGCATTCACTGTACGTAAACATGGCCTTGCTTCTAGTGGATTGTTTAACATTCCATCTGGCGGAAAAATTGGAATTCGTGGCCCATATGGAAATGCTTTTGATATTAAATCTGGAAAACTTTTGTTAGTTGGTGGGGGAACTGGACTTGTTCCGATGATGCGATTACTTACTTTTGTAAAACCTACTGACGATGTGACTGTTTTAATCGGTGCAAAATCTAAAAATGAAGTTTTCTTTGAATCTTTGGCAAATGATCTTTTAAAAAATAATGTTCACAATGTGATTGTTTCTACTGATGATGGAAGTTATGGTGAAAATGGATTTGTAACTGACGTTGTTGAAAAATTAGTAAGTGAATCTAATTTTGATGCTGTATACACTTGTGGACCTGAGAAAATGATGTACAAAACTGTACAATCGGCACATTCTCGGGGAATTTTTGTTCAAGCAAGTCTTGAGCGTATGATGAAATGCGGTGTTGGAATTTGTGGTAGTTGCTGTGTTGGTGAGGATCTTGCTTGTAAGGATGGAACTATTTTTGATGGTAATCATCTCTCAAAAAACAAGGAATTTGGCTATTCTCATCGAAATAAGGCTGGAATTTCCGAAAATTACTGATTTTTGCCCGTAAGGTTTAAACTCCATCGTTAAATATTCCGCGTGAAGAGAATGGGAACTCCTAAAATTGTTTTAACAGCTGATAGAACTTTGATGTCTCCTTATAGGGGATTGTCTTTGGCAACATTTTTTGGATGTGCACCTGCTTTGGATCCTAATCGAGACCCAAAGAGTTTTTGGTATAAAATTCTCGGCAAGCAAGTAACTCCAAAAGTTCTGTTTGATTTTATTTGTAATTGGTCACCTGACATTAACGGTGCAGCAAAATATGCTCCATATGGATTAAGAAAATTGGAAGCTGGTCTACTGCGTGACGGCTTTGCACGAGAAGATGTGGTTGTTGCTCATCCAAACCATATTGAAAAATTCATTGGTCCTGAAACTGAAGTTATTGGAACTTATGAAATGGATCCACTTGGAATGGGTCCAGTTACTATGACATTTACTTATGGAAGAAAACAAACATCTTATGATGAATTTTACAATGCAGACTTGCATCATAGAATTAAAGCTGCCAAAGCTAGAACTGGAAGTAAAGCTAAAGTAATTTCTGGTGCATCTGGTACGTGGCAATATAATTATGATCCTGCAAAAATTGAAGAGTTTGGAATTTATGCAATTTTAGAAGGAGAGCTAGGTGGTATTGCCCCTGAAATTGATGGTCATGCTGGAAGATTTTTCAATTATTTGATTGACGGTGACTTTGAAAATATGGATCCTTTTAGAAAGAGAAGCGACTTTAAAGTTAACATAAAAGAATTTGAAAGAGAAGGAAAAAAAATGCATGGACGATTTGTCAATTTCTGGGATAGACCTGATTTAGAAGAAATTCCTGATATTGTAGAACCTAGCATGCATGGAATGGTTGAGGTGATGCGAGGTTGTGGGAGAGGATGTAAGTTTTGTGACGTCACATTAAGATCATTGAGATATTATCCTCCAGAGAAAGTAAAAAAGGAAATTGAAGTTAACATTAAGAAAGGCGGATCAAAATCTGCATGGATTCACAGTGATGATATTTTCGTTTATGGTATGGACCCAAGAACTGCAAAAGGAATGGAGCCAAATCGAGAAGCATTAGAGGAGCTATTTACTGCAATCATGTCTACTGGTGTCGAACACACTAATCCAACTCATGGAACATTAGCTGGTGCAATTGCTGATGAAAAACTTCTTCCTAATTTGTCTAGAATAATGAAAGCTGGTCCAGATAATATGATTGGTGTACAAGCTGGACTTGAAACCGGAAGCCTTAGATTAATTGGTAAATATGCTGATAGAAAACTTGCACCATATGATCCGTCTGAATGGCACTGGGTTGTAAAAGAAGGTGTAAAAACAATGAATGAAAATTATTGGATTCCTGCATTCACACTAATCATGGGTCTTGATAACGATGAAACTCCTGAGGATTCATGGGATACTATTAGATTACTTAGTGAATTAGAACATGAACAACCTGAATCTATGTTTACTGCTACTGCTCTAACTTTTGTTCCAATTGGATTGTTGGAATCCTCTCAGTTCTTTAACATTGGACAAGAGATGACACCTGCACAATTGGGAGTTCTTTACAAAACATGGCAACATAATTTCAAATATGCCATTCAAAAATTCATGACCAAAACAGGTGCAAAAGGACCTCAGAGATACTTCTTTAACGCTATTGCAAGATCTCTTGGAGGTGTTCCACTAGGTGCAATGGAAAAATATGCACGTAGAAAGAGCCCTGAACACGAGCGAGTCATTGAAACGATCAAAGCAAAGTACTGGTAGTCACCCAAATACATAAATTCACTAATTCTTAACCTAAGTTATGGCAACACACGGTTCACTTACCAAAGCTGGTAAGGTTAGAGGTCAAACCCCTAAAGTGGAAGGAAGAAAAATCGTAGGTGATAGTTCCAGCGTTGCAAATAAGAGTAATTTCAAAAAACGATTTGCTTTAGGTAGATATCCTGGACAAAACAAACCTGGTCAAAGACGAAAACGACGTTAATTTTTCTTCTTAGTTTTTATAATTTTACGATCAATTTTAAAACCAATACTGTTATAAAGTACTGGTACCGTACTATACGGTATGGTTGAAGATTTAAGATTAGATAGTCTAGAGGGCGTAGGTCCTGTAACTACAAGAAAATTATCCGATGCAGGTGTCCACAACGTCATGGACCTCATCGTTAGAGGCCCTGTCGATATCGCAGAAATTACTGGTATGGAAAAGGACACTGCTGAAAAAATTGTCAATAAAGCCAGAAAACATTTAGTTGAAAATGGTTTACTTGCTAAAGATTTCATTAGTGCAAGTGAACTGTATAAAACTCGACAAAGTATTGGTAAAATTACAACTGGTACAAATTGTCTTGATACCTTATTTGACGGTGGTATTGAAACCAGAGCTTTAACAGAAGTTTATGGGGAATTTGGTTGTGGTAAAACACAATTTGCTCATACAATGTCTGTAATGGTTCAGAAAAGTAAAGAAGAAGGTGGACTTGAAGGCGGTGTTTTGTATATTGACACTGAAGGAACATTTAGACCTGAAAGAATTGTTCAAATTGCTCAAGCTCATGATATGGATCCTGAAAAAGTTCTAGATAATATCATCGTCGCACGTGCATACAACAGTGCGCATCAAGTTTTAATTCTTGAAGAAGCTGGTACTATAATTGAAGAAAATAACGTTAAGTTAATTGTTGCAGATTCTGCAGTTGGATTATTCCGTGCTGAATACCTCGGAAGGGGAACTCTATCTGTTAGACAACAAAAACTAAATCATTTTGTTCATTTGTTGGTTAGAATTGCAGAAACATATGATTGCGCTGCAATTGCAACCAATCAAGTTATGGCATCACCTGACGTCTTCTTTGGAGATCCTACTAGACCTATTGGTGGAAATGTGGTTGCACATACAAGTACTTACAGAATCTACTTTAAGAAATCTGGTAAAAAGCGAATTGCTAGAATGGTGGATAGTCCTCACCATCCTGAAGAAGAAGTAATCTTTGCTTTAGGTGAGGCAGGTATTATTGATCCTGAAGAATCAGATAAAAAACCAAAAAAGGCGGCAAAAAAAGCAGTTGCTAAAAAAACCAAAGAGCCTAAGGTTAAGGCTACAGTAGAGCCTGAAGTTGGGGCTACAGTAGAGCCTGAAGTTGGGGCTACAGTAGAGCCTGAAGTTGGGGCTACAGTAGAGCCTGAAGTTGGGGCTACAGTAGAGCCTGAAGTTGAACCCATGGAAGATCATGGTGCAGATATCACATCTGATGACTTCTAGTCTATAGGGAATTTTTTTCTCTTATTTTTTTATTTTTTTTATTTATATTCACTAAATTCTAATATCAACTGACAATTTGATATTTTATTATGACTGATCTTTATCGTCTTCTTCCTGAGGAAATGGAGCAACTAGTAATTGATATGGGATATCCTAGATACCGTGCAGATCAAATTTTACTTCCTTTGTATTATAAATTTCCTAAAAATATTTCTGATATCAAACAACTCCCAAAAACTTTGATTGCTGAATTAATTGAATCTGGTTACACTATAGGCTCTGCAAAAGAAACTCATCGTATTGTAAGTGAGGATGGCGATACTACGAAATTATTACTTAATTTAACTAATGATGCATCTGTTGAAACTGTTTTGATGCAATATGATCCATCTAAAATTGGTGGCCATCCAAGATCAACAATTTGTGTTTCAACTCAAATTGGTTGTGCTATGGGATGTGTGTTTTGTGCAACTGGACAGATGGGTTTTGAAACAAATCTAAAAGCTGAACATATTGTATCTCAGGTGATTCATTTTGCAGAACTCTTGCAACAACGAGGCGAACATGTTACAAATTTGGTTTTTATGGGGATGGGTGAACCGATGGCAAATTACGACGAAATGATTAGATCTGTAAAAATTCTAACTCATTCTAGAGGATTTGGTTTGGGTCAACGTCACATAACTATCTCTACTATTGGAATTAAATCCGGAATTGAAAAATTGGCCGAAGAAAATTTACAGATTGGTCTTGCAATATCTTTACATGCTCCAAACAATCAATTACGGAAAAAATTAGTTCCTACTGCAACTTCTAACTCTGTTGAAGAAATTATTGAATCTGGTTATAATTATTTTAAGAAAACTGGAAGACGTGTAACTTTTGAATATGCTTTAATGGACGGGGTTAATGATTCCCCTCAAATTGCAAATGATTTAGCTGAACTTTTACGTGGCAATGGCTCACATGTTAATCTAATTCCTATCAATCCAACAGCTGGTGATTTTAAACGACCTTCTAATAACCGGGTTCATGAATTTGAAAGAATTCTATCTTCTGCAGGTGTTAATTGCACCATAAGAATTGAAAAGGGTACTGAGATCTCAGCTGCATGTGGTCAGCTTCGAACTGATATTATTGGTTAGTTTTTAAAATTATGTTCTAAGTGTTAAAATAGGGCTTTTCAAGGTTTTACACTCATGGCAACTAAGAAGTCCCATGGTCGTTCACATGGTTTTAAACATAAATCAAGATCTATAATGACAAAAAAATCTCCTAGAGGAGTATCATTTTTGTTACGTGAGTATGTTGAAGGTCAAAATGCACTTGTAATCATTGATCCTCGACAACACAAGGGATTGCCACACAGAAGATACCATGGTAAAGTTGGTGTTATCACTAATGTTGGTAGACGTGCTGTTACACTTAGTGTGAAATTAGGCAACAAACCAAAAACCTTAATCACTAGATTAGATCACATAAAACCATTCGGTGTATGATTATGGAAGAAGTACAAAAAAAACAAGCAATTTCCCTTTCTGAAGTAAAAGAAATTTTAGGTAAAGTTGACGTTGAAGAAATGGA
>JABHXI010000068.1 GCA_018657375.1 Candidatus Nitrosopumilus sp.
CCTTAGCCGATGTAAATATCGATGAGGCAGTTAAAGCAGCACCTGTAGCAGCAGCAGCCGCACCGGCAGCAGCAGCAGCAGATGCACCTGCAAAAGAAGAAAAGAAGAAAGAAGAACCTAAAAACGAAGAAGCAGCCATGGAAGGATTATCATCCTTATTCGGCTAAGCAACTTTATTTTTTCAATTTAATTTTATCTTTATTTTTATTAATCTTAATCTTAATTACTCTCTACACTACCTTTGTCTTTGTTGACCGAAATTTCTTTCAGTTCTGATTTTTTTATTTATGTTTTAGATCTTTTTGGTACAGTGGCATTTGCAATCACAGGTGCCTTTAAGGCAATTGAGAAAAAGTTTGATGTTATAGGAATTTTAGTACTTGCAACTATTACTGGTGTTGCAGGTGGTACCATTCGAGATGTTGTTTTGGGAAGGGTTCCAAATTCTATTGTAGATCCTACTTATGTCATAGTTACAATTGCCTCTGGAATTGCAATCTTCTTTTTGTATTCACGTTTGAAAAAACACTGGAATTTATTTTTGAAATTTGATGCTATTGGATTGGGTGTATTTACAATCATTGGTGCAACTTTCGCATACAATATTTTTGGATTAAATTTTTTGGCAATTCTTTTGGCAGGTGTTTTAACTGCCGCTGGGGGTGGAATACTTCGAGATATTTTTGTTAATCAAGTCCCTATAGTATTTGTAAAGGAATTTTATCTTTCTGCAAGTTTTATTGGCATTGTTATTTTTTCAATAATTTTGTATTTTACAAATGAGTTGTACTATGCTACTATTGTTGGAATTACTCTTACTTCCTCATTGAGATTAATTGCAATGAAGTATAACTGGAATTTGCCTAAAGTAAAAAATAACGATTGATTAGGCTGGAGTATAGTCTTTAGATTGACCTGCAACTGCCTTTGCCTGAGCGTCTGCTTTTTGTAATATTTGCTCTTTTGTCTCATCTGTCATGAAACCTGCCTCGATAGATACTGAGCGTGCAGACTGTGATGCCTTGCCAAGTATCTGTGAAATGTTATCTGCAGTGATATAGCCTGCTTCAATTGACAATGACACTGCTTCTTGGTGGAATTGCGCAAATGTGTCTCTTGTTTTCTCAACATCTACTATCATTTCCTCTGCTGTGTATTTTAGACCCTCTTCAACTGCTGAATAAAGTGAAATTCCTGCTTCTACTGGTTTGATATCTAATTTGCCCAAAAGTGATGCTAATTTTTCATTGATTGCTTCGCCTTTCTTTGCTGGTGTCGTATCCTTTGCAATCCAAATTGTTCCCTGATCGATTTTTGTTGGAATTCCTGCTTCTTTGAATTCTGTAAGCATTGGTCCTGGTGCAATTCCTGTATTTTTAGCAGGTACTAGAATATCGATACTTGCAATGTCTCCGCTACGTGCACCCATCATTACTTTATTTTTGCCTAACAGTACGTTTAGTTTGAATGGTGACATGTTTGTAAAAATGAATATCAGTTGTTCTTTTAGGTCTACAGAAATTTCCTTTAGTCCTGGGATGTCTAATGTCTCTAATGCTCTTTGTGCAATGTTATTTTTAACACATACAAATTCCACTTCACCTTTCAAAGTTTTTCTTAACGGTAAAATTTGTGTAGAACGAACTTTTCTCATCTTAATTATTGAAACTGTTTTGTATTTTTTTGGTAACTCTACTAATTTTTGATACATTGCAGTTTTTCTTTTAGGATACACTGTTCTATTTTCATGCATGTTTCTTCTTTATCTCATGGATTTGTTTTAATGGTTTACCCATTGTAGTTTTTACCAAAACTTTACTGATGTTTTTTTCACCGTTTGGTAATTTCTTTTCTATTGCGCTGATAACTGTGAATGCATTAGTTGCTAAATCCGTATCTTCCATTGACTCATCTCCTATTTTACAGGATATTGATAATGATGCTCTTGTTCTAACTTTGATTGACGTTCTAAACCTTGCTAGGAATGCATCAATTGATGCGTTAAATGGAACTGGTGTTGGCATTTTTCCTCTAGGGCCTAAAAGTTGACCTAGAGCTTTTCCTACTGTTGGCATAATTTTTGTATCTGCCAAAAAGAAGTCATATTTGTTGATAAATTTTCTAGACTCTCTTTTGTCTGCTTCATATTTTGTTAATTCGTCATTTCCGATAACTACATCTGCCTTTGCAGCTTTTGCTTTTTGATTCATATCTCCTGTAGCTATAACGCATACTGTTGCTGGAGAACTTGTTTTTGGAAGTTGAATAACTTCGTTTATTGCAAATCCTTTTTTCACATCAATATCTTTAAAATTAATAATTAGCTCAATTGATTGCTTGAATTTTCTTTTTTTAGATTCCGTTTTGACCCTTGTTATCAATTCTGCAAATTGGCTTTCTGTAATCATTACGAACAATTTTGAGAAAACCTACTTAAAATCGTTTAGGGCTGGAAATTTTTACTGATCTTTTATTTTAAAAAATTTCATTTTTTATGCCTAATAGTTGTAATTTAAGGCTAAAATTTTCTTAAAACTTACACATATTAAATGACAATCATAATTTTCTAGCACATTGCACAAGTTTGATGATCTTGATATGAAATTATTGTTTGAATTGACCCAGGACGGATCTATTTCTGTTCCTACCTTGTCTAAGAAACTTGGAATTAACGCCTCAGTTCTATATAGTAGGATTAAGCGATTAATGAAAAAAAAATTAATCAAAAAATTCACTATTGATATTGATGAATCTTTGTTGGGTATTGGCGTAAAGGCGTCTGTTGGAATTAATCGCGATCCTAAATTGAAAGATCAAATTCATGCCAAATTCATGGAAACCTCTGAGGTTGCTTCTATTTCTGAAGTAACTGGCAGATTTGATATTATAATTGAGGTTTATGCTAAAAACCTTGAAGCACTGCATACTGTAGTTATTGAAAAAATTGGAAAAATAGTAGGTATTCAAAACACAGAAACCTTTGTCGAATTACAAAAAACCGATAAAGATCCTGTCTATCTTATTGAATAGTTACTGGAATTTTTGATCCCATTTACCTTCATTGATTTCAGCAGTAATTTCTTTTGGAGTTTTTCCTTCCACTTTAACTCCTAATGCTAAACATGTGCCAATGATTGTTTTTGCAACTGACTTTAATGATGTTGCATAAGATTTTTCGAGTTTTGTATTTGCTACTTTGATAATTGAGTCTATTGTGACATCCCCTACCCATTCAGTGCCTGATGTGCCTGAACCTTTCGTAATTCCTGCTTCTTTCATTATTAATGCTGCAGCTGAAGGGATTCCTATTTCAATTTCATACTTTTTTGTATCTGTATCTACTATTACAGTTACTGGAACTTTCATTCCCTCGAAATCTTTTGTTTTTTCATTAATTGCTGCGATAACTTCCATGATGTTAACGCCTAGAGGGCCTAATGCTGGACCTAATGGTGGACCAGATGATGCTCCTCCTCCTGTTACAAGTGCTGATATTTTTTGTTCTCCCATTATCTATTCAACTCAAAATGAAAATTTAATCCTTCCTCTATGCTCCACTCGAGAGCTTTAGGTAGTTTGCGTCTACTGTTACTGGTAATTGATATGATGCATCTAGCAAGACAACTGTTGCTTCTTCCTTGTCTGTATCTATTCTGGTAATTGTTGCCTTCATTCCCTTGAATGGACCTGCAGTAATTTCAACAACACTGTCTACTGCCAATGTTGAAACTGTTGATTTCTTAATTAGGTATCCTTCAATGTCTTCAAATTCTAACTCTCCTCTTAATTGACCTCGAATGTGTCTTACACCTTCAACTGCTAGATATGCGTCACTTGGATTTACTGCTTCAACTACGACATACCCTTTAAGATCACTGACCCAAAATACCGATTGAATGTTAATCTGATTTGCGTTGGCTTTAGCTTCCAGTAGTCTCATTACTACTTTCTCTTGACCTCCTGTGGTTCTAATTGCAAATAAATGTGATTTAATTTCTTCTGACAATTTTATCGACCAAATGTAACTACCGAGAATACGAACTGAATTATAAATCCAATGACGCCTACGCCTAGAATTCCAGTTAGGACTAATCTTAGATGTTGGGAATATTCGTCTTTATCTGGCTTTTTAGCCATTTTCATAGTATTGGACATATTTTTTAAAATCTGTTTAGGGTTCATTGGTGGAAATTAATAGGGTGTCCTTATATTCCTTAGCTCATGGAATTGTTAGTTGCGTATCGTGATGATCCTGCTGGTTACAATATGGCAGAATTTCTTTCACAGGAAATGATTTTGGATGACGATATTTTTCGTGGAAAATACTATGATCTGATTATAATTTCAACTCCTACCATTTCTGCTGATTGGCTTGAAGAAAAATATGATTATGATGGATTTGTATTTTTGTCAAAACATGCTGCAAAATCAGGTGCACTGGCATTAACTTGTCACAGCACTGGAAATTTTTCTGAATCTAAATTTGGCGGTAACTCTAGACAGGTTGCTGTGCCGCATCCAAATCTTCAAAAAGCATACCTTCAAACATTGCAAAAAAATCAATCTCAATTTTCAGAATTTCAAATAACCATTGAAGCTACTCATCATGGTCCTACTGCATTAACTAAACCTACAATTTTCATTGAAATTGGCACTACTGAAGAACAATGGACTGATGTTTCATTGTGTGTTTCTGTTGCTAAGTTGGTTCATGATGTTTTTTCTAACGCTATTCCTGAAAACCCTGTGGCAATTTGTTTTGGTGGCACTCATTATTCTTCAAAATTTACCTGCGAATTACTTGAGGGAAAATATTCTCTTGGAACTGTAATTCCCAAACATGCATTAAATGATCTTGACGAAGAATTATTTTCACATATTATAAAACAAAACAGTATGGCAAAATTTGCCCTTTTAGATTGGCGTGGATTGGGATCAAACAAACAAAAAGTCCTTGCCTTCCTTGAATCTACTTCTCTAGAAATAATAAAATTATGAATCTTGAAAATAAAGTTTACAAAAAATTGTTGGATGTTCCAAAAGGCCACATTACAACTTATGGTGATTTAGCAAAAGCTGTTGGATTAAAAAATGGTCAGAGAATTATCGGGAAAATTATGAACAAAAATCCCTATCCTGTTTTAATTCCGTGTCATAGAGTTGTAATGTCTACTGGTAAAATTGGTGGCTATGCCTATGGCGAAGATGTTAAAACAAAAATGCTTAGCAATGAAGGTGTTCAAATTAAAAATGGACGTATTGAAAATTTTAATAAAAAATTGTTTGTATTCTAATCTGTTCTTTTTGTTCTAATTTCATCCATTAAACTTCTCAAGTGAGCTTTATTTCTAACCGTATTTCCACCCACTTTTTTGTATAATGCCCAAAATTCTGGATTAGTCAAATCTTTTCTATCTTTTGCAATTTTCAATAATCTTCTTAGTGAACGAACCTTTGCAACATACACTGCTTTTTTACCTACTCTTGCACCTTTTGTTCCTTCTTTGGAACCTTGTGTTGTTCCTCTTTTGTGTTTTTGATCTAATTTGTGCTGTGCTCTGCCTCTTGATGTTCCTGTAAATGGTTTTATCTGAATTGTATTTGCTGTGATTAAACTACGGATGTTTGCTCTGGTAATTGCATCTGCAATATCGTCTAGATGATCTGAATCAAATTTTATTCTATGAATACCTACGCCAGTAACTCTGGAAGCCAGTCTTTTTTTTGCTCTGAGATTAACTACCATTTACACTCACTCTTGCATTGAATATTTTAAATTTCTTTTCTACTGCTTTGATAACTATTTCTTTTCTTTTTTTAGTACCAACACTATGTCCAAATCTTACTCCATCTTTTTTTGGATCTAATTTTTCTAAATCTGAAATGTTGAAAACTAAATTATCTGTAAATCCTGAAGGGTGTAATCCTTTTGCGTCTCTAGGTCCGCCATATCCAACTTTGACTAAACCTGGACGGCCTCTGCTTTTTTGTTTTCTTTGGTGGTGATCTATTCCTTTTGGTTTTCTCCAATTTGTTTGAAGTCTAACATAACGCCAACTTTCTGGTCTAACGAAATCAGGTTTATTCTTTTTTACTTCCTGTCTCTTCTCGATCAATTCCTTGTTGATTGGCATGGAACTAAGTCTTGATTTTTGGAATAAATACGTTCCTCGACCTAAAAAAATTCTATGTAGAAAAGAGATAATAAGGAAAATAGAAGCGGATCTAAATATCTTATGATGACTCTATATACTGAAATAGCATGTGGGGGCTGTAATATTGACTGAATTACTTGGTCGATCTAGAACTGAACAATTTTTAGCACAATTATCTGCTTTTGGGATTAAACCATCAAAGGTTCACAGAAATTTATCTACTGATGATATGGTGGCTATAGCCGTTGAACGAAAAGAAGGTGTTGTAAATTCTACTGGTTCTCTTTCGGTCAATACTGGAAAATATACTGGTAGATCCCCTGATGATAGATTTCTTGTATATGATGACACTACTCATGATACTGTTGATTGGGGAAAAATCAATCATCAATTCCCAAGCGGTAAATTTGAAAAACTTTTTGAAAAAATGAAAGACTTTGTTGATAACAAAGAACTTTTTGTTTTTGATGGTTTTGTGGGAGCTGATCCTGGAACCCGTTTACCGATTCGAGTAATCAATGATCATGTTTGGCAAAACATGTTTTCAAGTAATTTGTTTATTAGGCCTACAACTGAAGAATTAGAAAAACATGAGCCTGAATTTACTATTTTGTGCATTAATGATTTCTTAGCAGATCCTGAAATAGATGGAACAAGAACTGATGTCTTTATTCTAATTGATTTAACAAGAAAGATAGTTTTGATTGGTGGAACTGAGTATGCTGGCGAAATGAAAAAATCGATGTTTGGAATAATGAATTTCTTATTGCCTGGCCGTAACATTTTCCCAATGCACTGTTCTGCAAATATTGGTAAAAAAGGAGACACTGCGTTATTCTTTGGATTATCTGGTACCGGTAAAACTACTCTTTCTGCAGATCCTAATAGAAAATTAATTGGTGATGATGAACATGGTTGGTCTGATAATGGAACATTTAATTTTGAAGGTGGATGTTATGCAAAATGTATTAATCTCAGTCAAGAAGCAGAGCCTGAAATTTGGAATGCGATTAAACCCGGCGCTCTTTTAGAAAATGTTGCCTTAAATGATAATGTCCCAGATTATGATGATAATTCACTAACTGAAAATACTCGTGTTGGATACCCATTAGATTTCATTCCAGGTGCAGTAATTCCTAGTGTTGGTGGAAATCCGCGTGTAATTGTATTTCTAACTGCCGACGCTTTAGGTGTCTTACCTCCTGTTTCCAGATTAACCAAAGAAGGAGCAATGTATCATTTCATGTCTGGCTATACCAGTAAATTAGCCGGAACTGAAAGAGGCATTAAGGAACCAAAATCTGTGTTCTCTCAGTGCTTTGGAGCACCATTCATGCCTAGACCTGCTTCCGTTTATGCAAAACTTCTTGGTGAAAAAATTACTCAGCATAATACTGTGGTTTACCTTGTCAATACTGGTTGGTCCGGCGGCGCATATGGTGTTGGTAAACGAATAAAGATCAAGTACAGCCGTGCGATGGTTACTGCCGCAATTTCTGGCGCACTTGATATTGTAAAATATCGCCATGATGATTTACTTAATCTTGATATTCCAATTGAAGTTGAAGGGGTTCCATCTGAAATTTTAGATCCAAAACATACGTGGGTTGACAAAGACTCCTATGATCTTTCTGCAAAAAAACTGGCTCAAATGTTTGTTGAAAACTTTAGGAAATTTGAAAATGTTTCAGATGAAATAATTTCAGCCGGTCCTAACTATTCTGCATAGATTATTTTCTAATAAATAATCCTGCAGTCCCAATAATTATGATTGCTAAAATTACTAGTATGATTTGTTTTTCTGGGATATTCATTAATTTCATTTCTTCTGGAAGTGAGGTAATCTTGATTGTATCAAATGCATTTGATATGTTTTCATCAACTCTAATTTTAGCATCTATCCAATATTCTCCGTTCTCATAGATTTCCAATGATGTTTTTTTATCTGGTGTCGCAGTAATGCTGTACGTATTTCCGTTTTTACTATTTGTAACTGTGATCTTTGCAGAACTCCATTTATCTGGGTGGTTTATTTCAAAAAAGATTTTTTCATTTTCTTCATATGCTGAAATTGAACCTTCTGTATAATGAATCAGAACTGGGATTGTGTATTGTATTTTTTCATGATTGATGAATATTTTTCCTTCATGCTCTCCAAATTTTTCACCAATGATGTTTAATTCCATTAGTAAATTGTTATTTTTAATATTATGTGTAAATTCTATGAATTCTGGCCCTTCGAATTTAACGTTAATTTTTCCTAATTCTCCTTCAATCAATTTTATTTCTAATTGTTTTTCAATTGAGAGTTGATTTGGTGATAAATTGATGACAAAATTTGTTGGATTGATGATTAATTTTGCCTTATATGCATTGGATATGTCTAATCTTCCTGAACCTGATTCGTGCAATGAAAATTCTTGCCCATATGCATTTGAGACTGGCTGAACTGTGGTCATCAATAATGATTTAATTTCATCATTTTGTAATTCTGGATTTTTTTGCAGTAGTAGTGCTGCTGCACCACTAACATGAGGTGCAGCAAAACTCGTTCCACTCGTAAAATTGTAACTAGAATTAATTTGTGTGGTGTTGATGTATGCCCCTGGCGCTACAATATCTGGCTTTATGTAAAATGGTGAAACTGGACCTCTGGAACTAAAATGTGCTATGAAGTCTGGATTATAAAATAAATTCATTATTCCTAAACCCTTTTTTTCAATTGTTTTGATAATTTCTAACCCCTCTTCTCTGTCTATTGAAACTACTGGAATTTGAGGTACATATCCTGGTTCTGAAAACTCATGAATTAATTCTCCCAAAAAAATCCCTGGTTGATTGTTGTACACAATCAATGCCTTAGCTCCTGCTTTTGCTGCATTCATTTCTTTAATCGAAAAAAATAATAGTTCTCCTTCTATGTCGCTTCCTCTTTCTACAATTAGTATTGCATCCTTTACGTCGAGATTTTCTAAGTCGCTATTTTTCCCAAAACCCCCAAATACTATTTTTTCAATTATTGGTTCTTGTGTTTTTGAAGATCCAACCATTGGAATTACTGTGTATTGTGTTTCATCTATTTCTAGTATTGCAATTAAACTTGAAGTCATATTGTTGTAAGTTGCACCAACTGTAATTGATTCAAAATTTCTTCCTGGACTTCCAATGGTTTTCAATTCTGGCCCATCATTTCCTGCAGCTGTCACTACAAAAATCCCGTTATCCCACGCATGATTTACTGCGCTATCTATTTTTGAATTAGTTTTATTTACTCCTAAACTGATATTGATGATATCAGCTTTATCTTCGATTGCCTTTTCAATTGCCTTTGTAATTAATTCTGATGATACCCCTTCTCCATCTTCTGATACTTTGTAAGCTAGAATTTTTGCTTTATGTGCGACTCCTAACGTGTTTCCATCTGCTGCAATAATTCCTGCAACTTTAGTTCCGTGACCATTAGTATCCATGGGCAATTGGTTTTCTTCTATGAAATTATGTCCACCAATCACTTTTCCATCTGGACCCCATCCGAATAAATCTGGGTGATTAAAATCCACGCCCGTATCGATCACTGCTATTTTAATTCCTGTTCCATCTATTCTATCCATTCTTGGAATTTCAGTTCCAATATACGGGACACTGTTTTCTATGTATGTTTTAATTTCATTTTCAGGTTGAATTAATTGTGATACGACTATGCTGGACATCAAAACTACCGTTATCGAAAAAATTAACAATGTTCTC
>JABHXI010000069.1 GCA_018657375.1 Candidatus Nitrosopumilus sp.
AATCGAATTTCTTTATCGACTTTATCAAATGCATCAAGGAACGTTTGTCGCTTGTCTCTCTCAATGTCTTCAATAAATTTAACAATTGAATTTCTTTCTTCTTCTAGAGAATTCTTTCTAGTAGACATAGATCTATAGCCATATGAAACTTCAAGATATGTTTCAGGAGCTTTTGCATTTAAGGCACTAAGTGAAGTTAATTCAGAATTCAAACCTTGGACAAGGGTTTCAACGTCAAATGTTTCCATGTTTTTATCAAATCCAAATGCAGAAAGAATGTGTTGTAGTTTAACTTCATTTTCAACTAAATCACGCAAATCACGAGTTAACGAATCAGATTGACGTGCTAAATTATTAATTTTGCTAGTATGGATTTTGTCATTTTCAGATAAAACTTTTAACTTGTCATCTATTTCTTGAACTTCTCCAATTGAAGAACCAGAAGTTGAAATTAAAACCTGCTCCTGCTCTCTTAATTTTTCCAGAATTAGTCTTTTAGGATCTTTTTGTTTTTCTAAGTTTTGAATTTTTGATTCAACTTCCAAATATTCAGAACGTAAGGAATCCTCTTCATCACTCAACCTACTGACTTGGGATTTTTCACGATTGTCCTGAGTTTGCATTGCAGTTAGCTGTGAAGATTTATCCCTATATTCATTCATGATCGTAGTATAGTGTTTTTCAATATCAGATTTTTTATTATTCATTTTTAATAATTCACTTGCAATTCTAGTTTGCTCCCCACTAGCATAATTTTGCTCAACGATGGAAATTCTATCAAGTAATGATTCAGCATGAGACTCATTAGTAGAAATCTCAGATTCAATAGCACTAGTTCTTGAAGTTAAATCAGAAATTCGGCTTGTCAATTGTTCTTTCATGATTTTTGCAGAAGTAATTCTAGATTTAAGATTAGAATAATTTTCAGTTGCAGATGTAAAATTATTTTCAGATAAAGAAAGACGGTCAGAACAAGATTGAATGGAGTCATCTAATTTTTTTAAAGAATGTTTTTTCTTCAACATGTATCTTTTAATCAAACTAATTGATTGGAATAATCCATCAATATCACTACTCATAGAAATTAATTTTGTAAGTTTAGAAATTTTTGAATTAATATCAATCACAACAGTGCCATTTTTAGCTTCAAAATATTCACCGCTAAGAGTTACAGATTTGTAACCTAATTGTGATAGATTGTAGGCAGATTCACGAGTTTCAGTTAGAATAATATTTCCAAATAGGAATGTTTTAAGCGCAGAATGTACATCGTCTGCAGTCACAAAGTCAGACAATATGCCAAGTATTCCAGGCTCGTTAGGCAAGTTTAGTTTGAATTTTGGAATGGCATCAAGAGGTATTATTTTTAATTTTGGGAGTTTTTTATTTCTTGCAACCTCAGCAATTCCAAGTAATGTCGCAAAATCTTTTACAACTATTGCCTTTATCCAATCAGAACTAACTGCGAGAACAGAACGCTCATATTTTTTATCCCAGGAAATCATTTCATAAACTAATCCATCGATACCCAACTTGTCAGCATCCTCTTTTAACTTTGCAACAGTGTAGTCTTCATGCATAAAACCTTTCACAGTTTTAATTTTTGATTCATATTGATTTGCAGCCTTATCAGACTTTTCTAAAATGAATCCCAACTCGTCCATGTCAGTGTTAATTTTTAATTTTCTAGTTTTTAATTTTGTAATTCTAGACTTTAATTCTGAAATGCTAGAACTGTGATTATGTGTCAAAGTTTGCAATTTGGACTCTATACCAGTTAATTCTAAAATGTCTTTTTCTAATTGAGTAAACTTTTCAGAGTTTGATTTTATTTTTAGTATAGATTCATCTTTTTCGTTTTGTACTTTAGAGAGTTTTAGTTTAACATCATTTAATTGTCCCGTAAGAATTTTAATTTTACCATCAATTTCAGATTGTTTTGCTGCTGCTTCGGATTGTTCGGTAAGAATTTTATTTCTTCCCAAATCAATTGTTTCTAAATCAGTGTTGATTTTATTTTTTTGTCCATTTGTTGATTCAATGGAATCTTTTATTTTTTGAATTTTAATGTCGATGTCTTGTCGTGCGGTGCTGATACCATCTAGTTCAATTTTAATTTCAGGAATACGAGTATTGATTTGTTCAAGTCTTTTCTTTGATGCAGATATTGCACTATTATCAATCTCATATTGTTCCATCGCAGAACTAATTTCAACGTCAAGTGAAGCCTTTGCTTGACTATAATCATTTGCAGATTTCATCAATGCCGATTTTTCAGTATCCAAAATACTAATTTCATCCCTCAGAACAGTTCGTTCACCATCAAGGGAGGTCATCTCTTGAGTTAATTCCTGTAATGTTGCCTCCTTAGTAGATTTTTTGGCAGATATTACCTTCATTTTATTAGCAGCGGCTATTGCTTTGTATCTATTTAGTTCACGCTCCAAAATATCATGTCGTAATTTTTGGTTTCTTTCTTCTTCAAGTTCATCAATTCGTTTTTTAATTTCACCCATTTTAGCAAGTGCGATTTCAAGTCGTCTGTCTGCTTCATCAAGTTGTTTAATTGATTCAGATTTTTTCTCATCAAAATATGAAAGTCCGATTAAATCTTCAATTGTTTTTCGCTTTTCTTCGGATGTAAATTCAGATATTCTAGTTACAGTTCCTTGTTGAACTGCATTAAGTTGTCCTAAACCAGCATTTGCCATGTCAAGTAAATCAAGAACGTGACTTCGTTGTGTTTTCTTTTTATTTAGATAGTAAGTGTTGTCACCAGATTCATCTAGTTCCCTAGTTATCTCAACTACATCAGAATCAACAGGGATTTTTCTGTCAGAATTATCAAAATGTACACTTGATCGTGCCATTTTAGGTCCACGACGAGTTCCCTCAATATCATGAATTAAAGATCTTAGTTTATCAACTCGCATTACTTTAGGTTTGTTTTCACCCATCGCAAAAATTATTGCATCTAAAATGTTACTTTTACCAGATCCATTCGGACCAGAGATCGATACAAGTCCAGGTTCAAACTGAACGGTAGTATTTGTAAATCCAAATGATTTGAAACCAAAGATCTCTACTTTTTTTACATGCACCAATAGAGATCATTTCTAACTAGACAGGATAATCGATGCTTAACAATTTTTGTTGACTCTATTGATTAATTTTTCTTGTTACATTATGAGATTTTTCGTAGTGGAGGTTATTACGAAATAACTTATTAAAAAAATGAAATTAAAATGAGCCTAAATATAATTACTAAGAATATAATTAAAACACACATGACAAAGGTAGGATTAATTCAAACTAGATCTTATGAAAGCAACAAAAAAGGAATTGAAAACGTCTCAAAACTATTAGAGAATCTAGGCAGAGTAGAAACAGAGATCGTTTGTCTACCAGAACAGTGGCTTCCAAACAATCAGATTGAAAATTACGATCAAGAATTTTTTGAATTTAAAAAAATTGCAAAAAATTATTCAATGACAATAATTCCAGGCGCATTTTATGAAAAAAATGGAGGGAAAATATCAATTAATTCTCCAGTCATAGGACCAGAAGGACAAATAATTGGAAAACAAGAAAAAATTCATCCGTATGACTATGAAAAAGTGATAGTTAGTCCAGGAACTGAAGCCAGAATTTTCAACACATCGTGTAAATTTGGAATAATGATATGCTATGACACGGTTTTTCCAGGCGTAGCAGACACATTAAGTAAAAAAGGTGCAGAAATCATATTTTCTCCAAGTAGAATTGTAAAAGAAGGGATTGAACCATGGAAAATGTATGTTCAAGTAAGATCTTTAGAAAACAGAATCCCCATCATTGCACCAAATGTTGAAAACATTAGATTCGGAGGGAATAGTCTCATAGTCGAACTGACAAAAGAAGAAAAAATAGTAAAAACTAGAATAAGTGAACTAAAGGGAGAGTGCGAAGAATCAGTAAATATTCAATTATCAAATTATCAAGCAATTAGAAAACAAAGGGTAGAAGATAAAAACAATTTTCAATAGTTATTCATTTGCAACAAACTTTTCACAGTCAGACTTTGCCTGAACATCAGAAGTTTGTTCTATAGGATGTTTCATCAAATATGCACTAGCAGGTTTAATTGGACCACCAATTTTTCTATCAAGAGCAATTTTTGCCAATCTGATTGCATCTATCACAATACCTGCAGAGTTAGCTTTGTCATCAACTTCTAAACGAACTTCCATATTGTATGGAATGTTTGCCCATTGACGACCTTCAATTCTCATAAACATTAATTTTGTATTACCTAAAAATGGAATAAAATCAGAAGGACCCACATAGATTTGATCATCATCCAATCTTTCTTTTAATTGACTTTGTACACTTTCAGTTTTAGAAATTTTCTTGGAAACAAGTCTATCTTGTTCTTTCATATTTAGAAAATCAGTATTTCCACCAACGTTAATTTGATATGTTGAATCTATTTTTGTTCCCCTATCACTACATAATTTAGCTAAAGTTCTATGAACAATGGTTGCACCAACTTGTCCTTTAATATCATCACCAATACAAGGGATATTTTTTTCTTGGAATTTTTTTGCCCATGTTTCATCAGATGCAATAAAGGATGGAATACAATTAACAAATGCAGTGTTAGTATCAAGACATACTTGAGCCCAAAATTCAGTTACTTTATCAGAACCTACAGGAAGATATGAAACAATAATTTCAACACCAGTATCCTGGATTACTTGTTTAGCTTCAGCAGTAAGTTGTTCAATGGTTTTAGTACTAGTGAGAGGATTAATTTTATTTTCAACCCAAATTCCAACACCGTCTAGTAAAGGACTTTCATAGATCATTGCATCTGTTTTTGGCATGTCATCTTTTGCAATCCAATCAACCATGTTAGGGGATTCATAAATTGCACTCATCAAACGAGTTCCAACTTTATTTTCAGCAACATCAAAACCACAAACAAAATCAATATCGTGAATTCCATATCCAGCTAATTTATCGTGAATAATTCCTGTAACTTCCTGAGAAGGGTTTTTGTTATAATATTCAATACCCTGAATTAGTCCAGAAAAACAATTTCCGATACCAACTAATCCAACTTTAATTCTACCAGTCATGTTTTATCTAATAAAATAAGGCGGTTTAAAGTTTTCTTAGATAAATTAAAAAACCCATTATTCAATGTAAACGACAGTGAAGATATGGCATCATCGGAAATAATAATTAAAGAATTTAAAGAATTTAATTTGGAAGGAGGGTATCTAATAGATGGTTTTCCGTCAGTAGGATTTAGCAGTGCAATTGCAACAGAGTCAATGATAAATACATCACAGTTTGAATTAGGAGGAATAATTGATTCAAAAATATTTCCACCAATTAGCGTCATAAAAGAAGGTAAGCCAAATTACCCATCAAGAATTTTCATCAACGAAAATTTGAAGGTAGGGGTGTTTTCATCATATCTAAATTTAGATCAATCACTACATAGACAAGTATCAGAATCAATGCTAGAATGGTCAAAAAAACATAAAATCAAATTAATTGTAAGCAGTATTGCAGTAAAATCAGAAAAAGAAAATTCTCAAATGATGGGAGTTGGAAGTACAGACTCAGCTAGGGAGAAAATCAAAGAAGCAGGATTGAAAGTTTTAGATCATGGAACCATACCAGGAATACCAGGAGTATTACTAAATGAAGGAAGTATTGCAAATCAGGACGTAATTGTAATAATTTTTAATACAACAGGAGAAGGTCCAGATTTTAAATCAAGTGCGGAACTTTGTCTTGCAATGTCAAAATTAATTCCAGGTGCATCATGCGACATCCCATCATTGCAAAAAGAAGCTGAAAAAGCTGAAGCTGTAATAAAGGAAACGCAAGAAGAATCAACTCACCTAAAAGATTCAATGTATAGATAGATTTTTTTTAATGCAATCATAATGTAATTAAAAAAGATGCTTCAGATAATAGAATTTGCAATACTAGTGACAATAATTTCAGCATCAGGGGTCATGGCACCAGGGCCATTATTTGCAGCGAATATCACATACGGTTTAAGAGAGGGAATGAAATCAGGAATTAAAATTGCAATTGGTCATTCAATTGTAGAATTACCATTAGTAATTTTATTAGGAGTTGGGGTATTTTCGTTAGAAATATTTCCAGAATTTCGAACAATCATCTCAATTTTTGGTGCAATCACATTATTTGTATTTGCAGGTATGCAGATTAAGACAATATTTACAAAAAATAATCTCATTTCAGCAAAACCAAAACACGGCCCAATAATTACGGGGATTTTACTTAGTGCCTTAAATCCATTTTTCATTATATGGTGGTTAACAATAGGATTCAAATTAATTTCAGATGCCATGTTAGTCTGGGCATTTGCAGGGATACTAATTGTATTTGTATTACATATTTGGATGGATTTTGCATGGCTAGGAATTGTTGCATTTCTGGCCTCA
>JABHXI010000070.1 GCA_018657375.1 Candidatus Nitrosopumilus sp.
AATTAATTTTATTCAGGGTAGTTTTAGCAATTTAATAGAAACCAGGAACAGAGTTCATCACAAATATAATTAGATAAAAAACCAAACTAATTGTTTCTAATGGCACTTTGTTATGATGAGGATCTATTAAGTGTCGTTAGAGACATAGACCTACTTTGGTAAATGTTCTCTTGGTATTTTATGCTCATGAAAGAAAAAAGATGTTAAAGCGGATTTTAGAGCAGAAACTGATTGCTAGAGGAAGTTTTTAAGAAGTTCGATAGCGGATTACCCTTGGAAACTAGGATGGATAATCGTTAGTTTTCTGAATGAATTAAATTATGGAGGATGACAGAATTCTAGGCAGACCTGAACAAATCTAATTTCAAAAAAGTCACCCTCGTGAATTCTATTTATTTTTATTACTTAACTAGAGTAGTTAATTCTCATTTTCGATATCATGTTATTTTACTGTGACCAAACCTACTCTCCATGGATGTAACGAACAATAGTAATTGTATACTCCCTCTTCTGTAAATTTAAACTCAAATGTTTCTCCTGTGTTTAACGGAACACTGTTGAATAATCCGATAATATTCCCAAATTCATCTTGGCTTTGCACTGTGTGTTGTACTATGTCATCATTAATCCATTGAACTGTGGTCATTGAATGTATTTCCAGATTAAGCGGTAAGTAAAAACCTCCACCCGAAATAACATAATTTCCATTTGGAATTATAATTTGTTCTAATTGATGTCTTTTTACTTTATCATCATTGTCCAATACCAGAATGTCGTTTTCAATTAAAAATTTAATTGAATTTAAAAATTCTGTCTCTGTAATTTCATCTTGTCCGTACCACAATGCATTATTTTTTATCCAATTAGGCACATTTTCTCCATTTACTAAATTTATTGAGGATGAAATTAAAAAGATTGAAAACACTACCCCCACGGATATTTTTAAAATAGATTGTTTCATTTTTAATTTTTTATCCACCATGACCAAATTATTGATACATACATCCATTTCATTAATTTCTAACTCTTAATTAGAAATATAACACAATGGAATACACTGCAAGACATTGCAAACATCAGTGTTATAACCCATTTTTCCAAAAATTGTACATGCAGGAATTAATTCAAACACAACAAATTAAGGATGAACTAAAAAAACAGATTATCTTAGAAAGTATTGCTGATAAATACAGTACATTGATTTTAAAAAACACTATTGAAAAACCAAAATCTGCAATGATGATATCTGACGAGGAAAATATTCCTCTAAGTACTGTTTATAGAAAACTACAACGACTTTATGATGGGAAGTTATTGGCAATTTCAGGCTCAATTAACAGGGATGGAAAAAAATATTTTCTATACATGAGTAAAATCAAAGACGTTACAATTCATTGTAATTTAGAAGAAACTGTAATTGAATGTGTTTTAAATAACACAAAACAAGAAGACACCAATTAATATCAGACAGGAGAATATCATATTGGCCGATAACATGGATACTGGAAAAAGACAATCACACGTAACTAAAAAAGATCCCACCAGAAGTATCACTTACAGATTATCTGAAAAATTAATTGCAGAATTAGAAACAGAAGCAAGTCAAAAAGGCATATCTCAAAATGTGTTAGTTAAACAGATTTTAGAAAAATATGTTCAGTGGGACAGATTTTCCCAAAAAATTGGGTTAATTCCCGTACCTGTAGGAATTTTACAATCATTGGGAGAGGATTTAGATGGACAAGAAATAGATGAAATAATTAATTTAATTTTTCCTACTATCAAAGATACGGTAATGTTCATCAAAGGTGGTTACGATCTAAAGCGATGTATTGAAACACTTGAAGATTACATGAGAGCTTCTGGAATGAATTCTGATCATAGAGTTAATGGAAATGTTCATTCATTTCTTATTCAACACGATTTGGGCACTAAATGGTCTGTATTCACTGAACAATTACTAAAACAGGTTTTTCGAAGTTTCTTACCGGATAAAGAATTAAATTTTCAAACCACTGACTCGACTGTAATTTTGAATGTATCATTAGGATCTGAATTTAATGAACATGATTTTCAAAGTTGAAATTTAGTTTATCCATTGAAATACTCTCGTTTTATTTACTTGAATAGTGCAATTCAATCCCTACGTAAAAACTAAAAAAATTAAAGATGTGATGAAATCCACCATTCTCGCTTTAGAATCATCGGCTACCGCATCTGATGCTGCTAAAATTATGGAAATACGTGATATTGAAGCCATTGTAGTTGTTGAAAACAAAAAATTTATTGGAATTGTTACTGATCGAGATTTTACGATAAAACTTGGTTCACACGCATACCCGATTGACACTCCAATTAATCGCCTAATGAGCTATCCTTTGATATCCATAGATCAAAATGCTGAAATCTCAGTTGCCCAAAATTTAATGAAAAAAAATAAAGTTAAGAGGTTGCCAGTAATATCCGAGAATGCGTTGCTAGGAATGGTTACTATGAATGATATTCACATCTGATTTTCTTGTTTTCATCATTGAGAATTACACACAGTCTTAATAATTCAAATCTAGTTATTTTTTTTGTAAACTGCATGTTTACGATCTATCACGAAGTTTGTGATTTCCCATAAAAGTAGAGAGTTATTTCTCTACTTTTTATTTTCAGTTCTACGGGTACTTGTTAAATTTCATTTAAGATAGACATGTTATTAGATCATCACTATATCGTTGAGAAACCATAAGGATCAATAAAAGTTGGTTAGTGTTGCGATAATGAACCAAAGTTCTTGATTGAATATCTGTGCGGAGATACAACTGAAAGTTGGTTAGTGTGTTCTACCTGTATCAAAGAAGACCTGTTTCAAAAATACATCAAAGAAAAACATTAACTCTAGGCACGAACCATGTCCAACACTAACCAAAATTGACTAATGTCGTTAGAAACACCTCAAATAATCATATCAGTAAAAATTTAATCAAAAAAATGTCAATAGTTGGATTAAAGATCATCAATTAACTATTTGTCACTAGTGTTTCCAAAGATAATCCAAAATAGTCATCATTAGAATCATCAACAGAATTAATTAATTCCATTTTCAGCAATCTAAAATCTTTTTCTGATTTCATAATTAGATGAGAATCAACTTATGGATAATTCTCTGTTTTTAATGAAAGTAAGCTAATAGCTTACAGTGCATCAATAATTAATTATTAAAAAATCCTTTTATGGCAAAAAAAAAGTACAGCAAAACAGATGAAATTTTGTGAGAATTGTGAAACTAAATTATCACAAAATCACAAAGATTTAGGAGCTCCATGGATTTGTCCAAAATGCAATCCAGAAAAAATAGTTGTAAGAAAGCCAACATACGGTGTAAATTATTCAGGAAGGACAAAACAATGTTCAAAGGGGTGTGGTTCAGAAATTTATTGGGATGAAGAATTTAAATCAGACAGTGGCAAATTTATTCCTCTTGATGCGAGAACGGATGAACCGCATAGTTGTAACGGTCCAGAAAGCACAAGCACATACTTTCCTGACGAAATAAGAAAAATAACAAAAAAAGTAATTCCACGTCCAATTACAGAAAAATTAAAAATTACAATACCCGAGAGTGTTCTGTTTGATGTTAATAAAATTCCAAAATTAGAAATTGACAATGATGGAATTTTACATGAAATAGTAGAAGGTCATAGAAATCAATCATTAGCAATAATAGATTACAAAAAAATAACAACATTAGAACCTGAAAAAATCCCAATAGAAAATCTAAAGGACGTATTATCGGAAAACATCATAGACGGGTTAAAAAAATATGGGTTTTCAGGAGTCCTACCGTTCCAAAATGAATCAATTCGTTCTATCTTAAAGGGGAATAATTCAATTATTTCAGCATCAACAGGTTCAGGTAAAACAGAGGCATTTGTAATACCAATTTTACAAAAAATATTAGAAAATCCAATAAAAGGCGTCTTTGTGTTACTAATCTATCCATTAAATGCATTAATTGATGATCAAGTGTCAAAAATTTCAGATTTAATTCAAAAATGTAAATTAGAAAAAATTATTTCCACATATTCTATCCATGGAGGTCAAAGTTCAGAATACAAGGATAAAATTATTTCAGAATCGTATGTAAAATCAATAATTCTTGCAACAAACTTTGATTTTATTAATTATCATTTAATTTTACAAGATAAAAAATGGAATCAATTATTTAAAAACGCAAAAATAATTGTAATGGACGAATCACATTCGTATACCAGTTTTCACGGTTCTAATGTATACCATGTTTTAAAAAGAATGAAAAACTACATGAACCAATTTCAAATAATTGGATCATCTGCAACATTAGATAACCCTAAAGAATTTTTTTCAAAAATGTTTGATTTACCAGAAAATTCTTTTTCTCATATTAAAAGTGAATTTAGAAGAAAACAAAACATGCATCAAATTTTTATAATGCCAAGAAAGTTTGGACAAAGAACTACAATGGAAATGGTTTCATCGATATGTTATAAAAATAATTCAAAGCAATTGGTATTTAGTAATACCCACAATGATGCAGAATTTTTAGCATCAAATGTAGAAGGGGCAAATGATGGAATTAGAATCCAAATTCATCGAGGGGGCCTAGATCAAAAAGATAGAAAATTGTATGAATTACAAATGAAAGAAGGGGAATTAGACATCCTATCATGCACACCCACATTAGAATTAGGCATAGATATTGGAAATGTGGATGTTGTTATTTCTGCATTCAAAAATGAATATGATTCGTTTATTCAAAGAATAGGTAGGGCAGGAAGAAAAGGTCAAAAATCATATGCAATTTGTGTATTTGATCCAGAGGATGCAGCATGCCATTATTTTGCACGAAATATTACATCATACCTTAAACAAAATCACCGTGTTGAAATTAATAAAGACAATCCAATTATTTCAGAAAAGCACATTGCATCGATAGAAATTGAAAAACATGCTGCAGTTGAATCAGATAAATCAAAGTTTTTTGATTTTGCAAATAGTATCAATCTCAGAGGATCATCAGGAGAAATTGGGATTTTTTATAATTCAAAAAAAATAGGGACAAGAGATACACCTACAGGGTATTATCAATTACATCAAAATGCAATTTATCATTTTAACAAACAAAATTATGAAGTAGAGTCAATAGTAAAAATTCAAAACGGAGCAAATGTATATTTAAAAAAATCTAGTGAAGTGCAAAAAATGACAATACCAGTTGTTAAGACATCATTAACACAATTGTCCGAAGAAAAAGCAATTAAAAAAGAAATCAACTCCAAAACAAGAAAAATTTCTCTACGTTATGGATTAATTGACATAAAAAAAATAATTACAGGTTATCTAAAAGGCAACTACAATGATTCGCCAGATAAATTTGAAACATTTGACGGGGATTCATCAACATCCTGGAATGATTTTAGTTGGAATTCAAAACATTATTCTACAAGTATTGTGATTCCATCAGAATTTACATCAAAAATAAAAACAGACGGAAAGAAACCAATCATACTAGATTCAAAGATCCACACAATCACTCATGTTTTAGTTAATGCAAGTAAAATTTTAACAAAATCAGAATCGAACGACATTGATGCATATTATGAAAATGGGATAATTCATTTGTTCGATAACACATCAGATGGGTATAACGGGTGCAGCAAAATGATTTATGATAATTTTGAAAATATTATGAACACATGTTTTGATTTAGTTAATGAATGTGATTGTCCTACAGATGAAAAACAGAAAAAACAAGTATTGCAAGGAGAAGAATGGGGAGGATGTCCAAAATGTACCTTTACAACAAATTATTGTCAAACAAAAAATAAGAAACTATCAAAAAAAGATGCATTGGAATTCTTTTCAATTTTTAAAAAGGATAAAAAATGACTTTATTAAAAAATGCAGAACTATTTGCAAAATCAAAACATGCAGGTAAATTAAAAAAAAGCGGAATTACGTATTCAAAACATTTGGAAGAAGTTGTCAATAGACTCAAAAGTTTAGGAGTGATAGATGAGGAAGTGTTGTGTACCGGTTGGTTGCACGATATTTTAGAAGATACAGATACAAGTTTTGATGAATTGTTTGAAAAATTTGGAAGAAGGATTGCGGTGCTAACATTATCATTAACAAAAACTAAATTTGTAATAGATACAAATGATAATTCAACATTAACATTAACAAAAAAGAAAACATTATCAAAAAAACAAAGAGAAAAAAATTATGGGATAAAACTTAAAGAATCAGAGGTTGATGCAAAAATAATCAAATTATGCGATATTTCAGCAAATTTAGGAAATTTAAAGAATCAAGTTATATCTAAAACTAAAAAAAGAAAGGTTCTCAGAGAATTAAGATATTATCTTTCAATAATTCAAAAAGACATAATGGAAGACGCCAAATATCAAAATGCAACAATATTACTAGAAACAATTAATCAAAATTTGAAAATTCAAACTCAAACCGTATCTAAAAGTAAAGAAAATAGGTTAAAATAAAAAATATTTGACAGAAGCAGGTAGATGAAAATTAGAATTAAATACTAAAGAATAACACAATAAATATGGATTTAAAGAAAATGCTTTCAAAGTTTTGCATAATGAAAAAAGTACGCGATAAAGCAAATGAAACAGACGAAAAATAAGCAAATATTAAAAATACGATTAACAGCTTAACGGAATATTAGAATTTTTACATAATGTGTTAAACATTCCAAATCCAAAAATAATAGATGCAAATATGGATAACGGGATTAAAATAAAAATATTTGTTTTACGCCCCATAAAAAAAATAAAACAGATGTAGTATAAAGTTGTGACAGTTTTTAATCAACATCGATAATAAAAAGTCCCTGTGTTTGGGGATTTTGTAACTGTAAAACCATTTCTCTAGGCAATAGATCGGATGCCTTATCACATTTTACAGATAATGTCCTAGGACAAGTGAAATCACTTTTTCTTAATACAATATCCTCGCTATGAGTTAGAGCCAAGTTAGGATGACCTCGTCCTTCTAAATTAAATTCATGGTTGCCGACAATAATTGAAAAACGGATCAGAGTTTCAGGATTTCTTAATTTATTTTTTAATTCATCAGGTAATTCAACACAAGAAGAGCTAGCATTAACGCCAACAATACAGTCACCTCGAGGTGTCAAATGAGATTCTTTTGTAATTTCTATTGTTTTTTTATGATTTGATCTGATGTTTTCGTGTCCAAAAAATTTAATCTCGTATTTCATAGTGACTGTAATAGGCTAGACTTAAATTAATCCTTCACGGCATTTGATTAAATGCTTCCTGCACAACAAGGTTATGATCGAGCTATTACTGTATTCTCACCAGATGGTAGACTTTACCAAGTTGAGTACGCGATTGAAACAGTAAGAAGAGGAACAATTGCAGTAGGAGTAAAATGTAAAGATGGAATTGTCATAGCAGTTGAAGAAAAACCAAGAAAATTACAAATTTCTGAAAATCCACATAAAATTTTTCAAATTGATGAACATGTAGGAGTTGCAGCAGCAGGATACATTCCAGATGCAAGAAGTCAAGTAGATAACGCAAGATTCTTTTCTCAAAGTAATAAAATGATTTATGACGAAGCTGTAGAAGTGGAGACAATTGCAAAACATTTAGCTGATCAATGTCAACAATATACACAGTACGCAGGTGTAAGACCATATGGCGTTGCACTAATTTTAGGAGGAGTCGTAAACAACACACCAGAATTATTCCTTACAGATCCTAGTGGGACTTACATTTCATATGATGCAATAGCAATCGGTTCAGGCTCCGATAGCGTAACTGACTTTTTAGAAAAAACATACAAGAACGATTTAACATTAGACGAAGCATCAGTATTAGCATCTGCAGGAATTTATCTTTCAAGTGACGATAAAGAAGGAACCAACCACATCCGCATGGCACATATAAAAACAGACAATGGTTTGTACGAGTTAGTCTCAAACGAACAAATTGTTAGTTATGCAAATACAGCTAAAGAAAAATATCCGCACGACAAAAATTAAGTAAGTATAACTATAACTTGAGAGATTAAATTACATTGAAAATATCTGTCGCAATCCCCACATCCTCATTACAAGATGAATCACTGAAAATAGATAAAACACGTAAAATTTCAGTTTTAGCTAGAGCATGTGCCATTTTTAAAATAGAAAAAATTTACGTCTACCAAGAGGGGAACAACGGTTCAGATGGAAGTTTGATGTCAATGATTTTAAAATATTTAGAAACGCCGCAATTTCTTAGAAGAAGATTATTTCAAAAAATGAATGATCTTAAATTTGCAGGAGTGTTACATCCATTAAGAATTCCAAGTCACGCAACACCGACAGATGCAAAAAAAATAGTTGCTGGGGACATAAGAGAAGGAATCATAGTAAGTGTAAAAGGTAAGAAATGGGTAGATGCAGGGATTAATCAACTGCTCCAATTTTACGGCAAAACGCCTACAGGAAAAAGAGTGACAATTCAATTCAAAGAAGGGTATCCAAAATTATCAATAAAAGAAATAGACAATTCAGGATCTGAAGTGTATTGGGGGTATCAAGTTAAAGAAAAATCTAATTTGTTTTCATTGTTATCAGAATGGAAAGGCAATGTGATAATTACATCTAGAAAAGGTAAAACAGCAACAAAAGAGCAATTAGAAAAATATGTAAAATCAAACGAACCACTACTGGTGGTTTTTGGTTCTCCTGAAAAAGGAGTTCATGAAATTATTGGCGGAAGAATGAACAAAGTACAAAATGCCAAATCTTTAAATTTTTTTCAGAATCAAGCAACCGAAACAGTGCGACTTGAAGAGGCACTACTTGGAACGTTAGCCATAATCAATGCACAAAATTCATCATAACATGGCAGAAAGAAAAAATTTCCTAATATTTGCAATAGGCATCGGAGTTATGGGAGTTGTGATTGGATCCATAACAATATGGGATATGATTTTAGAAGTACTAAAGTAACAATAAAATCTAGAAATGATCGTTAACCAAAATATTTTACAAGGTTAACGATAACTAACAGGGTTTAATAGAGGGAATTCAAGAATCGATTTAACAATGGGTGCTAGAAAGAGACATCAACCACGCAGAGGTAGTTTAGGGTATTCACGTAGAGTACGCGCAAAAACTATGGAAGCAAGAATCAGAGCTTGGCCAAGTAGATCAATAACAGATGAACCAAAAATTCTAGCTCACTGCGGATTCAAAGCAGGTTGTGTTCAAATAGTAAGTATTGATGATCGTGAAAAAGTTCCTAATGCAGGAAAACAATTAGTAAGTTTAGGAACAGTGTTAGTTACACCACCAGTTTTAATTTTAGGAATTAGAGGATATGGAAAAGACTATGATGGAATGCGAGCAGAATTTGACGTCTATGCAGAAGATATTCCAAAATACATTTCAAAAGAAATGACATTCAAAAACAAAGAAGGAGCATTAGAAAGTGCAGAGAAAAAAATTAAACACATTAAAGAAATATTTGCAGTAGTTGCAGTGTCCCCAAGAGCAGCAGGACTTGAAATGAAAAAACCATATATTTTTGAAGCAATGGTCAGTGGCGGAGATATTCAAAAACAATTTAATCACGTTAAAGAATTACTTGGAAAAGAAATTAAAGTTGATCAAATTTTTGAAACAGGTGCAACTGTAGATGTTGCAGCAATTACAAAAGGTCACGGATGGCAAGGAACCATGAGAAGATGGGGTGTCAAAAAGAAACAACACAAATCAAGAAAAACAGTCAGAGAAGTTGGTTCATTAGGCCCAATTTCACCACAAAGTGTCATGTACACAGTTCCAAGATCAGGTCAAACAGGATTTCATCAAAGAGTAGAATACGATAAAAGAATAATGGTAATGGGAAATACAGATAACGATAAATTAAAAATTAACCCAGACGGAGGATTCAAACACTTTGGTTTGGTTAAAGGAGACTTTGTAATTTTGAAAGGGTCAGTTCCAGGAACATATAGAAGATTAATTAAAATGAGAACTCAAATCAGAAATGCACCGCCAAAAGTCAACAAACCAAATATCTTGGAGGTTGTCATCTAATGAAAATTACAACTTACACAACTAGTGGAACAAAGGAAGGAGAAATAGAACTCCCAATAATATTCTCAACACCATTTAGAAGAGAGTTAATCCACAAAGCTTGGACAAACATCACATCTCATAAATTCCAACCACAAGGCAGACATCCAACTGCAGGTCAGGATGTTGTTGCAGATTCAAACGATCCACCAACAGGACAAGGTGTATCTCGTGTTGCAAGAGCACAAGGCGGTGGTGGTGGAAGACAAGGTCAAGGTGCAGAAGTTGCATCAACAAGAGGTGGAAGACAAGCACATCCACCAATCGTAGGAAAAGTAATTTACAAGAAATTAAATAAAAAAGAAAATAAACTTGCACTATGTTCAGCAATTGCTGCTACAGCATCAAAAGATATTGTAGAGGCAAGAGGACATAAAATTGAAGGCATAGAGACATTCCCAATCGTTGTTTCAAACGATATTGAGTCAGTTTCTAAAGCAAATGATATTTCAAAAATATTAGATTCATTAAAACTCAAACAAGACATAGAAAGATTAGAATCAAGAAAGGTTCGTTCTGGTCAGTCAAGACTAAGAGGCAGAAGTAAGAAAGTTGGAAAGAGCGTATTATTTGTAACCAAAGATGGTTCAAGCCTATCAAAAGCAGTAGGTTCATTCCCAGGAGTAGAAGTTAAAAAAGTTACAGACCTGAGCATTCTAGATTTAGCTCCAGGAGCACATCCAGTAAGATTAACAGTATATTCAAAATCAGCAATAGAAGAAATTGCAAAAATTAAATCAGCACATCTAGAACTAATGGTGAAAACACAATGAACGTAGAACAAGCAATGAAAATAATTGTCAAACCATACATTACAGAGAAGACGTTTGCAATGATTGAAAGTGAAAACAAGATCTGTTTTATCGTAGAATTGTCTGCAAAAAAGCCAGAGATAGCAGAAGCAGTAAAAACATTATACAATCAAAAAGTGCTCAAAGTCAACACAGCAAGAACAATTTACGGTAAAAAAGCATTTGTACAGTTTGAGAATACAGAAAAAGCAAGAGATCTAGCAACGAAAATAGGAATGCTCTAATATGGAATATAAAACTCGAAGTACGTTAACAGTGGAGAAAAATAATGGTTAAAGAATTCAATTACAGAGGACTATCTAAAGCAGATCTAGATAATACCTCATTAGAGAAATTATTTTTATTATTTAATTCAAGACAAAGAAGATCCCTAACAAGAGGAATCACAGATGGAAAAAGAAAATTAATTGAAGAAATAAAATCTGCAAAGGCAGGTAAGTTATCAAGTCCCATCAAAACTCATCTCAGAGATTTGATTATTCTACCATACATGGTAGGTGTTACAGTAAATGTTTTCTCAGGAAAAGAATTTCGTCCAGTAAATATTACGACGGAAATGATTGGTCATTACTTGGGAGAATATGTCATAACAAACAAGAAGGTACAACATGGAGCACCAGGTGTAGGTGCATCAAGATCCAGTCTGTACGTGCCATTAAAGTGATTATTATGGGTAGATTCAATTACGCTTTCCAAAATTATGACGCAACAAGACATGTTAGATCATCAGTAAGAGAAAAAGACATTTCACATAAACATGCACGTGAAGTTGCAGTTTCAATCAAAGGATTGTCAATTGACAAAGCACGAGATTACTTACTAGCAGTAATTAACAAAAAAAGAGCTGTTGCATTTAGAAGATATAAAAATCAAGTGGCACACAGATCAGATCCTGGAATGATGTCAGGTCGTTATCCACAAAAAACAGCAAAAGAATTCATCAAAGTGTTGGACAACCTAGAATCAAATGCAGAATACAAAGGAATGGATTTAGATAGATTGAGAATTATCAATGCAACCACACACAAAGGTGTAATTGTAAAAAGATTTACTCCAAGAGCAATGGGTAGAGCAACTGCAAAGAACAATGTATTGACACATATAGAATTGGTGGCACAGGAGATTTAGAAATGTCAGCAGTCAAAAATGTTATCAAAGATAATTACAACATGATGTTGTTAAAGGACTATCTGAGAAAACAAATTAAAGATGCAGGCTTCTCACATGCAGAAATATCCAAAACCCCAACAGGTACAAGAGTAGCATTACATGTTACAAGACCTGGAATTGTCATAGGAAGAAAGGGTTCAGGAATTAGAGAGCTCACAGAAAAACTTGAAAAAGACTTTGGATTAAAAAGCCCACAAATTTCAGTAAACGAGATTGAAAAACCAGACTTATCACCAAATGTAATGTGTACCAGAATGGCATCACACCTAGAAAGAGGCACTGCATTTAGAAGAGCAACAATGTGGACCATGAAACAAATCATGGAAGGTGGTGCAATGGGTGTTCAAATAACAATTTCAGGAAAACTTAGAGGTGACCGTTCAGCATTTGAAAAACACGTAGCAGGTATACTACCAAGAGCAGGACATCACGCAGACATAATAGTTGATGAAGACATTGCACATGTAAAAACAGCAATGGGTTTAATCGGAGTTAGAATAAGAATTGCAATCAAAGAAAAACTAGTTCCAGAATATGAATTAATTAAAGACAAAGAAGAAAAGAAGAAGAAATCATCATCACCTGCAAAAAAAGTTGAGGAAGTTGAATTGTCTAAAGATGTAAAAGTTGAAGTTGTAAAAGTTGAGGGAACGGAGAACAAGGCCAAGTCAGAAACAGAGCAAATTGCAATTGAGGCAGAGAAAATGAAAACATTAGAAACGTTAGAAGAAGAGGAGAAGGTGTTGAAATGACCATAGTATCAATGAAAACAATTAGAAAATTAAGTGAAAAAGATCTTAGAAGTAAAATTTTAGATAATAGAACAGACTTAGCAAAACTCAGAGTAGATTCTTCTAAAGGAACATTAAGAAAAGAGAGCGGTAAATTAAAACCAATACGCCGTAGTATTGCAAGAATGTTAACCAGATTAAATGAAATGGAGAACGAGAAATGATTACAGCAGATACCATAACAAGACACGAATTTATAGGATTGGAGACACAAATATCCAGATCTAGCAATCAGCAAGTAGTAGGATTAAATGGAGTCATAATTAATGAAACAAAATCTATGTTTACAATAAATACTCAAAAAGGCATGAAACAAATTCCAAAGTCAACAAATGATTGGAAATTTTCAATTGCAGGAAAAGAAATAACAGTAAAAGGTTCAACGATCATAAAAAGGCCATTTGAAAGAATAGGGGGAAAAGCATGACTAAAAACATAGGGATTAAAGTTACCGAACCGACAAGAGATTGTCAGGATAAAAATTGTCCATTTCACGGAGGATTGTCAATTAGAGGCAAACTGTTTGATGGAAAGGTTACAGGTGCTAAAGCTAAACAAACAATCACACTAACAAAAGATGAACCAATTTACTTTAGTAAATTTAAGAGATATGCCAGAGGTAAAAGTACAATCCATGCACACGTACCAGGTTGCTTAGATGTTGCATCTGGCGATAATGTTTTGACTGCAGAGTGCAGACCAATTTCAAAATCAGTATCTTATGTAGTAATTGAGGTAAGAGCATAATGGCAAAACAAGCAGGAAAAGGCGTACAAGAATTTCGCCCATATGTAACAAGATCAATTCCAGTTGGCGCAAATATTGTATGTGCTGATAATTCTGGTGCCAAAATTTTAGAAGTGATCAACGTTCCAAGAATTAAAACAAGATCATCAAGACTTGCAGCAGGAGGCGTTGGAGATTA
Organism: Candidatus Nitrosopumilus sp.; assembly: GCA_018657375.1. GTDB lineage: Archaea > Thermoproteota > Nitrososphaeria > Nitrososphaerales > Nitrosopumilaceae > Nitrosopumilus. Next base: position 13,846 of record JABHXI010000070.1, read on the forward strand.
TTGTAATGTCGTAGTTAAGAAAGGTCCAGCAGAATTAAGAAAACAAGTTTACGGAGCAGTTATTGTTAGACAAAAATATGCAGTTCGCAGATTAAACGGTGTAAGAGTTTGTTTTGAAGATAATGCAGCAGTATTAATCACTCCAGAAGGAGAAACAAAAGGAACAGACATCAAAGGACCAGTTGCAGCAGAAGCTTCAGAAAAATGGCCAAGAGTAGCTAACTTGGCATCAACGGTGATATGATATGGTAAAACCAACTAAAATGCGTAATCGAATGATATACAAAGCAACATTTCAGACACGAAGTAAACAATTAGGAAGTCTATTATCAAAAGACTTGCAAAAAAAATACGGTAAAAAAAGTACAAGAGCAATTGAAGGAGATACAATCACAATCCTTAGAGGTGAATTCAAAGGAGTTTCAGGTAAAATAACAAAAATATCTAAAGAAAAAACAAGTGTGACAGTTGAAGGGGTAAAGAAAGAAAAAACAAAGGGAGATAAATTTGACGTATACATTCACACATCAAACTTAGTAGTAACTGCACTAAACACTAGCGATAAATGGAGAATTACAAAATTAGAAGGTAAAGATCCAAAAACACAAACATCAGTTAAACAAGAAACTAAAGAAACAAAAGTGGAAACAAAAGTAGAAAAAAAGGATGATGAAAAATAATGGTAAGTATTGCAGGTAGTAAAAAACTCAAACGACAAATGGCACCACAGTTTTGGGGAATTGCCAGAAAAGATAAGAGATTTGTAATCACAGTAAAACCAGGTCCACACAAAAAAGATCTTGCAATACCTTCAGCAGTATTTCTTAGAGACACATTAAAAATAGTTGCAAGCCTCAGAGAAGCTAAAGCATCAATATATGCAGGTAAAGTCAAAATTGACGGCGTTGTTAGAAAATCACTACATCATTCAATAGGATTAATGGACGTTGTGGAATTAGAAAACGTTCCAGAGATATATCGCCTTGTTCCAACTGAAGGAAAACTTCTCAAACCAATTAAAATTAACGAATCAGAAAAATCTAAAAAACTTGTCAGAGTTGTAACTAAGACAACAATAGGTAAAGGAAAAAATCAAACAGGATTTCATGATGGTCGTTCTACATTAGCAGAAGTTAAAGCAAGTATTGGAGATACATGTGTAATGCAAGTTCCAGATCAAAAGATTTTAGAAGTTATAAAATTAGAAGCAGGTTGTCAGGGATTGGTAACACGTGGAATTAACGCAGGTCAAATAGGCAAAATTGAAAGTGTGGAAGAAGGTACATTCATTCTTCCAAGAAGAGTTATTCTAATTTTAGGTGATAAAAAAATCGAGATTCCGGCAGACATCATCATGCCAGTAGGTAAAGGAGAGCCTGTTATTCAAATAAACTGATACTATGTCTCAAACAACAGAATCCCCAATGAAAAAAATATCTTTAGAAAAAGTAGTTCTAAACATGGGTCTTGGTAAATCAGGAGATGTCATTGACATTGCAAAAAAGGCAATAGAGCAAATTTCAGGTAAAAAACCATCTACACGAAATGCAAAAGAAGCTCAAAGAGAATGGGGAGTTAGAAAAGGCGAACCAATAGGTGTTGCAGTTACAGTTAGAGGTGATGACGCAGTTGCACTATTCAAAAGATTGTTAGAAGCTAAAGGCAACACAATAAACGGTAAATCAGTTGATAACTTTGGAAATTATTCATTTGGAATTAATGAGCACATAGATATCCCAGGTGTAAAGTATGATCCACAAATAGGAATCTTGGGTCTTGGAATATCAATCACTTTAACTAGACCAGGTTATTCTATACGTAAACGAAGTAAACACAAAGCACACGTAGGCAAATCACACATTATCACTAGTCAAGAAGCAAAGGATTATTTTACAAAAGAATTTGGAGTAACCGTAGCATAATGCCTAAAGATAGATCCTATGAAGCAACTGGAAGAAAAAAACACGATTTCGGTAGAGGTTCGAGATGGTGTAAAAGATGCGGGGACTATACAGCAGTTATTCAAAAATACGACTTAATGTTATGCAGACGATGCTTTAGAGAAGTAGCAACATCTTTAGGCTTCAGGAAAAATATGTGATATAGATATGCCTGCAACCAATATTTTAGCAAATTTGTTTAACACACTTTACAATAACGAAGCAAGAAGAAACAATAATTGCATAATCATTCCAACTTCAAAGTTAGGGGTAGAGGTTCTAAAGACACTTCAAAAAGACGGATACATCGGAGAGTTTGAACATATTGATGATAAACGTGGTGGAAAATTTAAAATTCAACTATTAGCAAAAATTACAAAATGTGGTGCAATTTCTCCACGATTCAAAGTAAAAAATGATGAATACAACAGTTGGGAACAACAATATCTACCGGCATATGACAGAGGAATGTTACTAGTAACTACAAACCAAGGTGTTATGTCACATCACGAAGCGGTACAAAAAGGAATTGGAGGATTTTTGGTGGGATATGTCTACTAGTCAACTCGAAAAATTCCAAGACGAAGTAGTCATTCCAGAAGGAATAACAGTTACGCAGAAAAAACACATGCTAACATTTGTAGGACCCCTAGGTAAAACACATCAAAGTCTCCGTTTAATTCCAATTAATGTTGAAATTGCTGAAAACAAAATATTGCTAAAAGCAATCGGTTCAAAAAAAAGAGATTACGCTATTCTACACACAGCAAGATCAATCATCAGAAATATTTGTGAAGGATTAATCGTAGGCTATACAATAAAAATGAAAATTGTTTTTGCACACTTTCCAATTACAGTTAAAGTTGAAGGTAAAAATATCATAATTGAAAATTTCCAAGGAGAAAGATCCCCACGTAGAACAGTGATTGTAGGGAATACAAAAGTCGTTCCAGGAGGAGAAGACATAATCCTTACAGGAGAAGTTTGGACAGACATAACACAGACTGCAGCAAATATTGAATTAAAAACCAAAGTTAAGAACAAAGATCACAGAGTATTCTTAGATGGTATCTATGCATTTGAGAAGAAGAAAGGTTTAGAAAAATAAAATTTTTAATTACATAATGAATATTGATCCTGAGTTTGTAAAAACAACAACAGAATTCATAGACCAAACTTTAGAGGCATACAAAGCTGCAGGAGTGTCGCCATCAGTAGGGGACATATGGGATTGTCAGAACGTAGGAGATTTTCTTTGCGGATTTTTTGTCGGGGAATTAGTAGGTTCAATTCTCAGTGCGTTTCAATATTCACAAAAAAGAGATCCTACAGCAGATGAGCATTTAGAAATAGTGGGTTTAGTAGAAAGTCGTTCTAAAGAAATCAAAGAATTCTTTTCAAAATTCAACAACTAAGCCTACCAATTTGCTAGAATTTGGAATAGTCGCAAAGATTAAATCACTTTTACCAAGGTAAATCGTAGTGCCTCCCTAGCTCAGCGTGGTAGAGCATCCGACTGTTAATCGGATGGTCACCAGTTCAAGTCTGGTGGGAGGCGCTTTTTATTTCTAAATTCGAATTTAGAAACATTGATCGGTTGATAGTAATTGGTGTACTCAATTAGACAACATAGATCTAATAGATGATCTGATATTAAGAAGAATGCAGGAGATTTACATTGGTTAGAACTAGAAGGGCAAACAGGTATTGTGTAGATTGCAGTGCAAGATTGGTGTATTATCCAAGACTGTCAAACCCAAAAGCACCAAACGAACACAGAGTCCTAGTTTATGCCTGTCCAGATTGTACGGATGATTTTGAAAAACCAAAAATGTTTTCAATTAAACGTAATCAGGTGGAAGATCCACTAGAGACAGTTGAAATTGAAATTACACAGTTACAGAAAAAAGTAATAACAGCAAGATAATTTTAAAAATACATGCCGTATCCTGAAAAGTCCGGAGGAGAACATACTGAAAAATCAAGAAGTAGCATGTGGTATTTGCTTCCAATACTTGTCGGGATGATTGGAGGAATAATCGCATATTTGGCAATAAGAAAAGACGATCCCCGTAAAGCAAAAAATTGTATTTACATAGGACTAGTAATGGTATTAATCGGTATTCTTTTCAACATCATGTTGCTAGGGGTAGATGTGTCAAATAATCCGGGTTTCAATGTTAATCTATAACGAAATTACGGGTAATCACAAGTCCTAAATCATCTTTATTTCTAAATTCGAATTTAGAAACATATCTAATCGACAATAGTGATCATCATGATTTAGAATAATATAGAAGAGATTTTGAAATTTAACCATGTCCATGTCAAGAATGAGAGACAATGTCGAAAGATGGCTAATTCATGAAAGCTTATCATTTAATTCCGTAAAAAGTGAAGAAAATTCATTTCAAATTTTAGTAAAGCATGCAGGTCAATACGGGATATCAGTAGATATTTTTGAACCAAAAGCACAGTTGGGAATTCTAGTAGTAGGCGCCAAAGTAGAGATGAAAAATAATCAAATTATCAGGTATAGGGGATTTACTGATGAAGAGAAAAGTAAATTCGGCGATAAATTATCTGATTTTTGTAATTCAATTGAAGCAATTAGCAAAATAATTACTGAGGACGGAAAACAAAAAATTGCAGTTTATGTCGTATTAGATGATAAAGAAAACATCAACCAACAGACAATGTTAGATGCAATCGATAGCTTGTCAGAAAAACATGAAAGAACATCCAGATTCCTACTAAAAACATTTTAAAAAAATATACTGAAAAATTAGAATGTGTAAAAATAACATCAACGCACATCTAAAGAAGAAATATTTTGAAAAAAACAGTCAAGTCCAAAGTAAAAAAGCAATAATATCATAGATGTCAAATTGCAGTATTTACG
>JABHXI010000071.1 GCA_018657375.1 Candidatus Nitrosopumilus sp.
CCAAGATTTGCTGCAGTGAATTCTCCGGTTATGAAACCTGGAACTGCACCCCAATTGTAAAACATTACAGATGCATTTTGATTTGTAAAATCAAAAAATTGTCCAGTGTATAAGACCTGTAACAAAAATACAATGACATTTGCAATAATTAATGCAATAGTTACCTTGGGTTTGAAACCGGGAGGATGGGGATTTTCATCACGTAATGGTAACATAGATAATTTGTTTGGTTAAAATTTCTATAATAACATTATTCAAATTACAAAGTGTATTAAATAATAATTATTTCTCTTTCAACAAGATTTTTAATAATACTTAAAAATTCATCATCAGTAATTTTATCTTCATTCCACCAACCAACAATAGTTTTAGTCCACATAGGAATACTCCATTCACTTTCAGAAGACATTTCCAATAATGGAATTTCAATTATTTCCTTTTCAATTAAAAATTTAATTCCTTCAAGAAATTCGGAGTCAGCAATTTGATTAGTTGACCACCAATCTCCACTTTGTTTTATCCAAATTGGAACTTTAGGCATATCAGGGGGCAATCCCTTTTCGAAACCAGATATTTCCCATGTGCCTTGTGTTGAGGGATCCACGTTAAAGATCACATGCCAAGAGCCCATTTCATCCATACTTTGGAGAAATTTAACAGGTTCGCCATCTAATGTGACATCAAATTTTTCATTACCTGAAGTTGGATAAAATTCAAAATTTGCATATCCTTCTAATGGAAAACTATTGTAACCAATTATACTCATTTTTGTATCTGTATCATCAAAAACAGGATCATGGTACCATGTTCCTGGAGAATCATATCGGAAATCAAAGTCACCGCCAGCTTTTTTTGCAGTTCCTGGCACTACAGTTGTATCCATTGTTCCAAAACAACTGTAGTAGTAAACATCGTCAGTGATAGAAGGATCAGGATACATTGAAAAATCTACAATTTCACCAGGATTAATTTTTTCAATGAATTCCATGTTTTGTCCAACATCCAAAACTTGATCATATCCGTGAATCACTGCAAAAACTTTAGGATTGTAAATTGTTGTATCACCGTTGTTTTGAATTCTACCAGTAAGATGACCATCATCATATGTAACCAAAGTTTCATCATAAAGAATTGCAATTGGAAGTTCTTGCTGAGAAGTTTTTTCAAAAGATAGTTCTGCAGGAAGTAAAATCGGATCATCTAAGACTTCAAAGAATTTAATTTTAAATGGAATTTCATTGCCAGAAGCTAGCGGTACATGCTGAATGGTTTGAGAAAATATTTGAGAATTATTTTCTACTGAAACAGTTATTGTTGGAATAATTGCATACTCAAGATCATTTTTTACATTACCAACTACTGTATAGACTCCATTAGAATCAAAATATGAAACATACTCGTGTTCTGGAATGGAAACTTCAGCAAAAGAAAATTGTGGAATGGCTATTAAACATACAAACAGTCCTAGTGCCAGTAGCAAATAATTTAGTTTTAAAATTTTAGAAGGAGTTGATAATATCTTCAAATCCAGATGTAGATTTTTCGAGTGATCCTGGCCTATGTTCTTCAACTAATTTGTCTACAAGCCCTCTTACTTTAATATGATATCTTTTTTTCAATTCAACGACTTTGATTTCGACTAACCCATCAGCAACAATTTTTGAAAGATAAAGTGAAACAGTTGATGGGGATTTTTTAACTTCTTTCACTAATTCAGTAAATTCCAATCCGTCATCTTTGATTAGTGCAAGTAACAAATCACGTGGAGTTTCTTTTCTAAGAGCTTTGATAACAATTGATTCTTCTTCTGTAATGTTTGGAGAATAATATCTAACTTGTCTTGGACCACGAACAACTTTAACAACACCGTTGTCTTCTAACTTTTTTAGATAATGAGATAGTACGCCATTTTTTAATCCAGATGAACGCATAATTTCACGGAATTGAATTCCAGGATTGCAATCAATTAGTTCCTGCAATTTTTGAGTTCTGTCAATCATTTCTAAACACTCCCATTGCCAATAATCCCAACGTAATAAATGTCAACAAGTGTCCAACCTCATTTAGTGGCATCAATCCAATATCAAAAACATTTGGCCATGTACTGTCAAGAAGCAAAGCAGATTCAGCCCCAATGAAAGCAGTGAATGCAATTGCACTAAGCAAAAGTCGTTTTGTTCTCAATCTAAAATAAGCAGATATTGCAAGTGTTGCGATAAAGACTGCAAGTGTAATTCCACCTACATGCAAAAAGATGTGAGCCAAATGGTAACCGTGTAACATGTGGGGAATGATTATCGGGATAGCTAGAATTGCAATCACCCCTGCAACTACAATAGAAAATAGTGTTGATTTTCTTTCAATTATATTTTCAGGCTTAAACAAAGTGATCAGGTTATTGAATTATTTGAATTTAAAGTGAACTGGTTCAAACATCGAACAAATATGAATTAAATTGGAATTATGCTTTTTTTGACTAAGAATTCAAGGCTTTCAACAAATGTTTTGTCATCTATTTGAGCATCTGTCCACCAGCCAGTAGTAGTTCTAATCCATGAGGGTATTTTGTTAACTTCCATTGCATCAAATTGGTTTTCAGAAATTGTAATAATTTCATTTTTAATTAAATAATTAATTATGTCAGTAAATTTATCATCAGTAA
>JABHXI010000072.1 GCA_018657375.1 Candidatus Nitrosopumilus sp.
GCAAGGATGATGAATCCATTGTATGTTATAGTCAAGCAATTAGATTAAACCCTGAAGATCTGATGGCCTGGACCCGCAAGGGTTTTGCATTAAACAAACTAGAAAGATACGAAGAATCACTCGAATGCTATAATCAGGTAATTAGATTTAACTCTGAAGATGCTAACGCATGGTTTAGCCGAGGTAATGCATTGGCACAATTAAGAAAATTTGAAGAGTCCATCGCATGCTATGACAAAACCATTAGATTGAATCCTGAAGATCTTAGGGCCATGTTTAACAAAGGCAACGCACTAGCTAATTTAAAAAATTTTGAAGATGCTGTCAAATGCTTTGATGATGTAATTAAAAAGAATCCTGAATACCCTTCTGCATTGAGACACAAGGGCGCAGCATTAAAAAAATTAGGTATGGACAAGGAAGCAGAATATTGTTTTACAAAAGACAAAGAACTAGAATAGTTTTAGAAACACAATTTAAAAAAAACGACAGACACGCTATGAAAAATAAATCACGTTAACTAAAACCATTCATTAACATCTCAAAGCAATTTTGTACTTTAATTGACGGTGCTATGTTTGTTCGTTAAGAAAATGAGTTCAAAATTATTTATTTTTTTAATTGATCACTAGCATAATGTTCTAGAATATTTGGAATCCATGCATGTATGAATAATGCAATGCTCATTTTCATTGCTCTTTTCCAGTGATGTGCATATGATACGTTATTCTCCTCTAAATGATTCATGTTTGAATAATGATTTACTGGTATTTATTGATTTAGTTATACTTAAGATTAGTATTATTATATTAAGTAATACTACTTATTTAGTCGTAATATAATAAAATTATTTTAAATGTTTGACCACAATCTGTTGTAAAATGATCTAACTTTCCTTGTTGTCATTTTTAGTAATTATTTTTGATAAGGCTTAATGGATTTTCTATACGATTTAATTATTTTTATGGGTTAGCGGATGTAATTGCACCATTTGCAGCTGAGCCTACAAGAGTTGCAAATTTTGCAAGAGCGCCAGTTTTATAATTTGGTTCAGGTTTACTCCATTGCTTTCTTCTACTTTCTAACTCTTCTTCAGACACGTGGATGTCCAGAGCGTTTGTTTCAGTATCAATTGTAATTTTGTCGCCATTTTTGACTAGTGCAATCGGTCCGCCAACATATGCTTCTGGTGCTACATGTCCTACCATGAATCCTCTTGTACCTCCAGAAAATCTACCGTCTGTTACCATTGCCACTTTCTTGCCTAATCCTTGACCTACTAATGCTGCAGTTGTTGCTAGCATTTCTCTCATTCCTGGCCCGCCTTTAGGTCCTTCGTATCTGATTACAACTACATCTCCCTCATCAATTTCACCTTTAGACACTGCATCAAATGCATATTCTTCTCTGTCGAAAACTTTAGCACCGCCCGTAAATTTTGTCATCTCCACACCTGCTGTTTTAATTACGCCTCCTTCTGGAGCTAGACTTCCTTTTAGAATAACTGCAGTGCCAACTTCATGTAGAGGATTTTCAATTGATCTTACAACATGTTGCTCTGTATCTGGAAGTTTAATGGCATCGAGATTCTCTTTAATTGTTTTACCAGTAACTGTCATGCAATTTTCATTTAGTAGTCCTTTTTCTAACAATTTTTTTAAGACAAATGGTATGCCTCCTATTCTATCCAATGACTCCATTACATAATTTCCACCAGGCTTCATATCAGCTAGATGCGGGGTTTTCTTTCGAATTCTTTCAAAATCATCATACGTCAAATCAATATTTACCTCATTTGCAAGTGCAAGTAAATGCAATATGCCGTTTGTTGAACCTCCAACTGAATTTAACATCATTATTGCGTTTTCAAATGCTTCAAAAGTTAAGATATCTCTGGGCCTGATGTTCATCTCTAAAAGTTTGGCACACGCAACTCCTGAATCATACACCATTGTATTTCGTCTGTCATCTTCTGCTGGGGGGCTGGCACTACCTGGTAAGGCTAAACCAATGGCCTCTGAAATGGATGCCATGGTGTTTGCAGTAAACATTCCGCCACACGATCCTGCATTTGGACATGCTACATTCTCGATATTTTTTAAATCCTCTAATGATAATTTTCCTGCGTCGTAAGCACCTACGGCTTCATAGACATCTACAACTGTCAGTTCTTTTCCATCTAACATTCCTGGCTGGATTGTTCCGCCGTAAACAAATACTGATGGAATGTTTAATCTTGCCATTGCCATCATGGTTCCCGGTAAACTTTTGTCACATCCTGCAATGCCGACCAGTGCATCATATTGATGTGCCCTGACCATCAATTCAATTGAATCTGCAATTACTTCTCTAGATACCAAAGATGATTTCATACCTTCATGTCCCATTGCAATTCCGTCACTTACTGCAATTGTTGAAAACTCTCTAGGGGTTGCACCGCCATCTGACACCCCGCGTTTAGCTTCTAAGGCTAATTGTGGAAGATGAATGTTGCACGGGGTTGCCTCGTTACCTGTATGACAAACTCCTATGAACTGTTTTGATAAATCATTATCTGTAAGCCCCATGGCCTTGTACATTGCTCTATGTGGGGATCTAGCAGTACCTTCTACTACATTCCTGCTAGATATTTCCATAATAGACTATTTTCAAATCAGTATAATTTAGAGTTTTTTAAAATTATCTGAGAATGAGTTACCGCTGATGTCTATTTTTTAGATACATCATAACCCTTAAGTTAAAATAAAATTCAGCAATTTTATGTTGTTTACTATTCATAAACTAAAATGTGATAATGGACATAGAACAAACGCTGTTGTGTTGGATGGGTATACTCTGGAAGAGACATTGAAAAAATTTCCACTCAGAAGTAAATGCAAGAGTTGTTGTCTGCTACTGCACAAATGTTAGTATTTTCTAAAATTTTATTCATTTAAATTGTAAATCCTAAATGATATTTGTGTGAGCGATACGTCAAAAATTGAGCAAAAAGCCCTTCAATGCCCTGTTTGTAAAAGTGACAAAGCAATGATTGTGGGTGAAAATGTAAAACTGGGTGGAAAATTTGAAGACAAAGAATTTCTAACTACTGAATTAACTGTTTTACGTTGCACTAAATGTGGATACTATATGATATTTGATAAAATGGCACAGTTTACTACAAAGGAAGATTCAAAATCATAGATAATTACTAATTGACAGGTTGGATTCTTCGGACATTTTTCCTATATTCCTCATTTTGAAAATGCTCTTCACATACTAGCCAGATTAACTCGTCATCATTTCTTTTTCTAAATTCTATGAAATATTTTTCAGGATTATCGCAACATCTTTTCATTGTTATCACCGTTGAACGCATTGATCATAATAAAAAAACTTACTATTTCATAATCTCTTGATTATCAAGCTGTGTCTGGTATTCCTGGATCTGCTCATCTGTTTCTCCACCAAATGTTATCAGAATTCTATCGTCTTCTACGATGTTGTAATTTCTTATGTCTGACATTGCTTCCCCGTTGATGAAATACTTTAGTGAATATTCGTCAGTTGTACAAAATGCCTTTCCATCAGGGAATACGTAGCACTGATCATCTAATCCTATTGACAGTGAATTAAACAGATACTCCAACTCCACACCTGTTGCATGTTTGTGAATAGTTGTACCGTCTCGAGATTCAAAATGTATCCATGGAGATTTAATTTGATATGCTGGTGCTGAGAAATCAAATTCGTCGCCAAATATTTTTACTAAAATTGCTGCATGAGCATGCTCACTTCCTAACGCACCTGCATTTTCTGGACCTCCGGGAGCTTCAACTGTCATATTTACGAACATGTATCCTGCATACCCTACAATTACTGCAATTACTGATAACACTGCTATTGCAATTAGCGTTTCTTTTTTCTTTGCAGCTGAGTGTTTTGTGGCATAATTGTCACGTTTAATTTCACGCTCTTTTCTATCTTTTCTGCCCATGAACGTTCAAACTCTGAAATTACCCCTATTAAAAGACATAATAAAAACAATAAATAAAATTGAAAAATAGTCTTTGACATGACCTGTATTTTTTGTGATATTTTGGATGGAAAACGCGATGGTCATCTTGTATATGAGGACGAAGATCATATTGCCTTTTTAGACAAGTACCCTATTGACGACGGACATACGCTAGTAATTCCAAAAAAACACCATGGGCGAATCACAGATATGGATTCAGATGATGTTGGAAGGATCTTTTCAATAGTCCCTAAAATTGCAAAAGCGGTGTTATTGGGATCCGGTGCGGATGCATTTAGTTTAGCTCAAAACAATGGCAAAGCTGCAAAACAAATAATTCCACACGTACACATCCACATCATTCCCAGATACAACAACAAGGGTACAGAATGGACAAAACGTCAAATTCCAACTGATGCCGTATTGTCTGAACTTGCAGTAAAAATTCGTGCAGCCCTTATTTAGAATGACCTGGATTGTATCTTAAAATCGCTCCAACCTTCCCGAGACTTGCAAGCATATTTCCATGCTCTGCACTTCCAGAAATAACTTCCAACTGTGATCCTGTTTTTGCTGCGATAATTTGCAAGTA
>JABHXI010000073.1 GCA_018657375.1 Candidatus Nitrosopumilus sp.
AAATACATGAACGATATTTTTAGAAAATTTTATGAAATAAACATAAAAAAAATATTATACGAATAAAATTATTTCATTTTTTTGATTTGAAGTGTAGTTGTACTACCATCTTTAGTCAAATTTAATAACTCATGACCGTTTCTTGCAACCCATCTGGAAATATCTTCTTCAGCATCAGGATCATCAGCAGAGACACTAATAATTTGTCCAACTTGCATTCGCTCGATTTCAATCTTAGTTCTAAACACAGGTTCAGGACAAAATAATCCTGTTGCGTCTAATTTTTTTTCATTCGATTCAGACATGTGTACCCATACATGAAGAATGATTTCTTATATTAAAATCTAATCAAGAAGTAAGTCATTAATTTAATGTTTATTCATCCACAAATTCTAAAAGAAATAAAGTTAAAATATTATTTAAAAAGATCTTCGTTTTCAGGACGAATTAAATCATCAATGGTATTAGATCCTACATTAAATGAATAATTACGAACTATAGCTGCAGGACATTTTTTTGTTTTACCCATGACTAGTTCTGTAGCAGAAGAAAGCTCATCAGCAACAGCAATTGCAGTAATACGTAAAATGCGTTTAAAAGAATCCAAAGTTCCAGCATAATCCAAAATAGGATTTAAACCAGAAATTCCAATAGCACAGTTAGTTTGTCCCATTCTAAACGGTCGTCCAAAAGTGTCAGAAATAATTACAGCTATATTCTTACCAGTTTTATTCAAAATATTTGTTCTAATTGTCTCCGCAGATTTATCAGAGTTTACAGGCAGCAATGTTGCAAATCCATCAAGAACATTACTTTCATCAATTCCAGCATTTGCGCAAATAAATCCACTATTAGTTTCTACAATAATTAAACCATTTTTCAGCCTAACAATTCTTTTGGATTCAGATAAAATTAATTCAACAAGTGCAGGGTCTTTATTGTATTGAGAACTAATACCCTGAGCTAATAGAGACGGCGATACAGTAGACAACTCTATCATCCTACCTTCTTGCTTTGAGATAATTTTTTGAGCAATTACAAGTACATCGCCATCAAGCACATCAGCTGAATTTAAAATCAGTTCTGACAAATCATCATCAGGGACAATTTCTTTTTCAATTGGAATTGGAATAATTTGCAATTACAATATTCAATACATAGGACTAAAAAATGGTTTAGACGGTAGGAAGTTCTAACTTAAGATGTTTATTAATAATTCCCAAAATTTTAGATAAATCTTTTTCCTCTAATGTAGTGGTAGCCAAGTCTTTAACTAAATCCTGTGCCCTGTATGCAATACCAAGGCCACAAATATCAAATAGTTTAATATCGTTTGCACCATCCACAACACAAACAATATCTTCCTTATTTTCACCCCATTCAGCAATTTTTATTTTTGCAGATTTTGATTTATCAGAATCAACAAGAATGTTAACACCGTCAAGTTTACCATCCTTAAAAATTAAATCATTACAGTACACATAATCAAAACCCAATTCTTTTTGTAATTTATCCATCATCAATGTAAAACCACCAGAAACAGCCATAATTTTCCAACCCGCAGCTTTTAAAATTCTGCACGCTTCTTTTGCACCTGGCATTATTGGTAAACTGTCTGCAACTTCCTGGCATACTTTTTCGTCCAGTCCCTTTAATGCAGCAACTCTAGTTCGAAGTCCCTCTTCCCAATTTATTTTACCCTGAATTCCTTGTTTTGTAATTGCCCAAATTTCATCCTCTTTGTTTAATTTTTCTGCAAGAATTGGAAGGTATTCTTCATCATACAAAACGCCTTCAACATCAAATATTATTAACAAAATGTTTCTGAATTAAAAAAAAATTCTAATAATATTAAAGTAGTGACTATTATGCCCAAAATTTGTAAAATTTTTTCATTCATCGTATTAAAGTTTAAAAAAAATAATTACAAACAGTTAGGGATAAATCACGGAATAACATGCAAAGAGTATGGTTGATGAACTAGAACGAAAATACGATGTAAAAATTCAAACTACAGAAGATAAAGTGAAATTTCCAGACGAACTAAAAGCAGAATTAAAAGCACAAGGAATGATGGATGATAAAGGAAAATTAAAATTAAAAGGCGTTAGTCCAAAAATGCTAAAAAGAATGAAACAAGAGTACGTAGAATGTCCGGTTTTAAAAGATGATGTTCAATTTGTACAATGTTTCATATGTCCAAATTTTCAAAGCAGAGTAATGGGCGAAGTGCTATGCAAAGGCGAACCACTGAAATAACATAATAGATTTTAAAAAATTCACGAAAGGCTCATTAGTTAAAATAATTCTCAACCAAGTAGTTTGGGAAAGCAAAAAGTAGGAATTACAGTTTCAAAAGAAGAAGATTTCAGTGAATGGTATACACAAGTAGTCTTAAAGGCAAAACTTGCAGATTATGCACCAGTTAAAGGATTAATTGTTCTCAGACCTGACGGATATTCAATCTGGGAGTCATTAAGAACCACATTTGATAAAAAATTTGCACGCAATGGAATACGAAATGGATTTTTACCAATACTAATTCCAGAATCACTATTAGGAAAAGAACAAAAGCATTTTGCAGGTTTTAACCCAGAAGTGTTTTGGGTCACGCATTCAGGAACCAATGAGATAGGAGACAGGTTAGCCCTAAGGCCAACATCTGAGACATTGGCATATACACTATATTCAAAATGGATTCAAAGTTGGAGAGATTTACCACTAAAAATAAATTTTTGGAATACGGCGTTAAGAGCTGAAATCAAAGCAACAAAACCTTTTCTTAGGACATCAGAATTCCTATGGCAAGAAGGGCACACAGTACATTCAACAAAAGAAGAAGCTGAAAAAGAAGTAATGAAAATTTTAGATATTTATAAAAACACAGTAGAAGAGGAGCTTGCAATCCCAGTAAGCACAGGAAAGAAAAGTGAAAAAGAAAAATTTGTTGGTGCAACATACACAACAACTATGGAATCAATAATGCCAGATGGAAAAGCACTGCAAATGGGTACGTCTCATTTCTTGGGACAAAATTTTTCAAAACCGTTCGAGGTTAAATTTGCAGATAAAGACAACATAGAACATTTTGCATGGCAAACATCATGGGGAGTGTCTTGGAGATTAATTGGGGCAATGATCATGATTCACGGGGATGACAAAGGTTTGGTATTACCACCAAAAGTAGCCCCAATGCAAGTGGTGATTGTACCAATTTACAAAAATGATGAGGGCAAAAATAGCGTATTGCACAAAGTGGAAGAAATACAAAATAAATTAGAGTTAAAAGATATCAGAGTTCATGTTGACGACAGAGAAGGAATGTCGCCAGGATACAAATTTAATGACTGGGAGCTAAAAGGGGTTCCTTTACGCATAGAAATAGGACCCAAAGATATAGAGAATCAGAACATAGTTGTTGCAAAAAGATACAATTTAGAAAAAATAAGTTTGAGATTTACTGAAATTGAAAAAATACCAATAATTTTAGACGAAATTCAAACACAGATGCTAAAAAAAGCCAAAGAGCAAACAGAAACTATTACACTGAATATTTCAGATTATTCAGAATTTAAATCTAAAATAGAAAAAGGAGGATTCTTCAACTCCCCATGGTGTGGAAAAGTAGAATGTGAAGACAAGATCAAAGAAGAGACAGGTGCAGAAATTAGGGTGATACCATTCGGTAGTGAAAATGTCAATGAAAAGTGCATTTACTGTAATGAGCAGAGCGCATCAACTCCCATTTTTGCAAGGGGATACTAGTAGCAATTTAGCCGCAACATAATAATACAAAAAAAATATTTTTCAAACATGACAGTTAACCTAGAATTACAAGAAAACACAGAATTGCTGGAACAATTTAGAGAAACTAGGAGTAGAACATTAGAATTAGTAAAAAATTTAAAAAAAGATGATTTTGTGGTTCAAACCGCATCATACATGAGTCCACCTAAATGGCATGTTGGCCACGTAAGTTGGATTTATGAAGCAATAATGAGCAAATTAGATGAAGACTATGAATTTCATTCAAAAGAATTCTCAGAGTATTTGAATTCATACTACCAACAATTTGGAGTTCCACACGATAAAAAATTAAGAGGAATTACATCAAGACCTACTGTTGATGAAATTTTTCAATATTTTAATACGATAAATCAAAAAGTAGAGAAATTCATCACATCCAGAGAATTAAGTGAGGATGAAAAAAAAATAATCATTATAGGGTTTCATCATGAATGCCAACATCAAGAATTGCTAGTATATGACTTGCAGCATCTTCTTGCAGAACAATATTTGCCAGTAAGAAAAAATAAAATTGTAAAGCAGCAAGAAAAACAAAAAGAATTTGTAAAGATCAGTGGCGGCTTATACACTATGGGGTACAACGGAAAAAATTATTGTTACGATATTGAATTACCAGAACACAAAACGTACCTCAAAAATTTTAAAATTGGAATTTTTCCAGTAACCAATCAAGAATATTTAGAATTTATGAATGACGGAGGATATGAAACTTACAAACATTGGTTATCAGACGGATGGGAAAAAGTAAAATCAAATGAATGGCGTTCGCCTATGTACTGGGAAAAAATTAACGATGAATGGCACGTAAGAGATTTCTTAGGAATTAGAAAAATTAACCCGAATGAACCAGTGTGTCACGTTAGCTACTATGAGGCAGATGCGTATTGTAAATGGGCAGGAAAAAGACTACCTACAGAAGCAGAATGGGAAAAAGCATCGTGTTGGAACGAAGAGAAACAGGAAAAAACAGTATTTCCATGGGGAAATGAAAGTCCATCAGAAGAAAAATGTAATTTACTAGAATCACATCATTGGGGATGTACAGAGATAGGCACGTATCCAAATGGGACTAGTCCATCAGGATGTCAACAAATGATTGGAGATGTATGGGAATGGACTACTTCAGAATTCATGGGCTATCCAGGATTCAAGTCTGGATTTGACGAGTATAACGATAAATGGTTTACAAATCAAAAAGTGTTGAGAGGAGGATCATTCGGAACTCCAAAGATGTCAATTAGAGGAAGTTATAGAAATTTCTTTAGATTAGATGAGAGATGGCTATTTTCAGGATTCAGATGCGTGGAAGATATTTAATTTTTTGAAACTAATGTTAATGAAAAGTATTTTTTGTCATCTAACCACATGTTTTTAATTTCGAATCCAACATCACCCAATAACATCTTGATTTGAGATGGCTTGTATTTATGAGAATATTCAGTATGAATTAATTCGCCTTCATCTAAATTTAAAGATAAATTAGATTTTTTAATCATTACAGATTGGGGCGTCAGAGATTTTAAATTCATTTCAATTCGTTGATCATCTTCATTGTATATAGAATAATGTGAAAAATTATTAATAATAAAATCAGCACCAAGTTCGTCATTAATTCTAGATAGCACATTGAGATTAAATTTTGCAGTAACGCCTTGTGAATCATCGTATGCAGATTCTAGAATTTTTTTATCCTTGACTAAATCCAAACCAATTAAAAAAAGATCGCCTTGCTTCATAGTAGAAAATATTTTTTTTAAGAAAATCCTCCCATCTTCAGGTGAAAAATTACCAAAGCTTGAACCAAGAAAAATGATTAGATTTTTTTTATCATCGTAGTTTTGAAGAAATTCCAAACCTCCTTCATACGTATCAATTATCCCAGTAATGTTCAAAGTGGCATAATCTTTCAATAATTGTTCAGAGCTTTCAGTAAGAATTTCAGATATGTCTATAGGAAAATATTCTGTTTTAGGCTGTAATTTGGTAAAAACGTCAAGAATTAATCGAGTTTTGACAGATGCACCACTTCCAAGTTCAACTAAACGAACATTTTCGTCAAGATATGGCGGCAAATCATTTTCTAGTTTTTTTAAAATACTAACTTCAGTTCTAGTAGGATAGTATTCAGGAAGGGAACAAATGGATTCAAATAAATTTGAACCTTTATTATCGTAGAAAAATTTTGGGCTGATGAATTTGTAATCTTGGTTTAAACTAAAAGCAATTTCTTCTGCAAAAGATTTTTCAATATTACTTGCATGTGGTTTAAAATAACGAAGTTGAGAATCTACAACATATTGTTTATAATCAATTTTTTTGTCCTTAAAACTACTCAATTGCTAATTTGATGGTTATTCAACATAAATTTCTTATCATAATTTTTACGCATGAAACATGTTTCTTGATATACTTGAGAAATAACAGATAATTGTTGACTGAAATATTAAAAATCGAACATTTAAAAAAATATTTTACAAAAAAGAGAATATTTAGTTCAGCGGGGTCTAGTGTAAAAGCAGTAGATGACGTATCATTTTCAATTAAAAAAGGCGAAGTATTTGTTTTAGCAGGAGAATCAGGATCAGGAAAATCAACAATTGCAAAATTAATTTTAAAATCAATTCAGGCAGATTCAGGTAAAATTATTTTTGAAAATCAAGAAATTGATAATGAAAACATAAACATAAAAAAAATTAGGATGAATTGTCAAATGATTCACCAAGATCCATATGACTCAATTAATCCCAGAATGAAAATAGAAGACATAGTACTAGAGCCACTTGAAATCCACAATATCGGAAATAAGAAAGAAAGGAACAGAAGAATGATCGAAGTTTTGCAAGAAGTTAAACTAGAGCCTGCCAAAGAAATTTCTAAAAAATATCCACATATGTTGTCAGGAGGTCAAAGACAAAGAGTGGTATTGGCAAGAGCATTAGCATTGAAACCAAAAATAATACTAGCAGATGAACCAGTTTCAATGCTAGATGTGTCAATTAGAGCTGAAATGCTAGAATTAATGAAGGAATTACAGAAAAAATACAATATTTCATTTATTTACATCACTCATGATTTAGCAACTGCAAAATATTTTGGTCAAAGAATCGGAATTTTGTACTTAGGAAAAATAGTAGAAACAGGTCCAATTGAGGAAGTGTTAGAAAATCCAAGACATCCATACACTCAAGCACTAATAGATGCTATTTCAGAACCAAATCCAAATAATTTAAACATAAAAAAAGAAATCAGAATTAAAGATCCTCCAGATGCAGATGAGTTTGAAGGGTGTAGATTCAAACCAAGGTGCACGTATGCAATTGAAAAGTGTTGCAAAGAACCAGATTTAGAAAAAGTTGAGGGCGATCATTATTCTGCGTGTCACATTAAATTAGAACAATCTGAGTGATCTTCCTACCAAAATAGCAAGGTCTTCATCTAAGGATAAATCAACAATTGTAACATCATAAGAATTAAAAAGCGTGATTGAAAGATGGCGAAATCTTCCAACCACTAAAAAATTGAAAGAAATTGCAGAATACAATTTCATTTCAAAATTCTAAATACGCTACTTATTTTAGACATATAAATCTCAGAAATGAAATTAAACCTTGAAAGGTTGTAGTTTGTGAGTGTGGTTTTGAAATCGTTCCATGATTAATTTTTCATTTTTTAATACTTCTAAATCTTTCAACACATCATCAATAAATTTTTGAATGCGGTGTACTCGTTTGTTTCCAACAGTGTAAGGTAAAAGTTTCAATGTTTGCTGATACTTTACTCGGGTCATGAGCATAAACGGCCTATCTAATAATTCAGTTTGAACATAGTCTAACAACACCTCTCCTTTTCTTGTCAATATTCCAATTTTTGTTGCGATAGAATAATTCAAATGTTTCATTTCTTTTTTTGCAATTTCTTTATTCAAATCAAATGTAGCCATCATTACATCAAATTGATTATTACTGGGAGCCTTATCGATTCTTCTATACTGAATTATGTAGCCATCTGTTTTAGTTTCCAGGTAACCCAAATCCAACAGCTCCTTTATTGCAGGGATTATTCCAGATTTACTCCCATGTACGAGCCTACAAAGATCATTTGTGTTAATCCATTCAGCAGTAAAAGCCAAAATTCTATCATCGTATGTTCCTGTCAAGAGGTATTCTTTAGAAGACCATTACTATATTAGCTTACTAGCTTGATTTTACAGAAGGCATTCGTTTATCTTTATACGTAACAACGTGTGAAACGCCATTTTTTGGAAAAACGCCATAAATTAATTTTGCTTTTTGAATTACAGAGTCTTTTAAGGACACCATGATAAATTGACTTTCTTTAGATCTTTCTTCCAATATATTAGAAAGTCTTTCGGCATTTGGTGCATCAAGGTGAGCATCAACTTCATCAAACAAATAGAATGGAGAAGGTTTGAGTTTTTGTAATGCAAGCACAAACACAATGGCAGCAAGTGTTTTTTCACCTCCACTAATTGAAGTGGACTCTCTTTTTGGCTTATTGGGAAATTGGATTAGATATGAAATTCCAGAATTAAATATGTCGTCCTCATTTTGTAACTCCAACCAAGCATGACCGCCAGTCATTTTATTAAAAATCAATCGAATTTCTTTATCGACTTTATCAAATGCATCAAGGAACGTTTGTCGCTTGTCTCTCTCAATGTCTTCAATAAATTTAACAATTGAATTTCTTTCTTCTTCTAGAGAATTCTTTCTAGTAGACATAGATCTATAGCCA
>JABHXI010000074.1 GCA_018657375.1 Candidatus Nitrosopumilus sp.
AATTGCCATTTGTCCCTTAGAGTGATAAACAAATTTTTCTTGGTTAGAATTTTTAATTAATGAAATTAAATTTTTTGCAGCAATCTTTGCTTGAGATTCTGCAATTTGTGCTGTTGGAGGAAATGGCCTATTGGTTATTGGGTCTACAAATAAAGCACAGTCACCTATTGCAAATACGCCTGGAAATTTTTGAACTTCAAGAAAATCATTGACTATCAATTTTCCTTTTTCAGTTTTGAACATTGATCTTTTAATTGTATTAACTGGAGTAACCCCCGCAGTCCAAATCAACGTTTTTGTAATAATTGAATTTATTTCGGATTGATCAATGGAGTCTTTTGGAGTTTCATCTAATGTTTTTATTGTAACTTCGTTTCCATCAAAACTTGTAACAGCTTTTTTTAACTCAATTTCAATCCCTCTTTCTACTAGTTTTCTTTTTGCAAAGTCTGCTAATTTTTTATTAAATCCAGGTAAAATCTCTCCCATTGCTTCTAGTACGATTACTTTAAGATCCTCTTTGTGAATGGTAGGATAATATTTTCGTGCATCTAAAAGCAAATCCATTAATTCTCCTGCAGTTTCTATTCCTGCAAAACCCCCGCCAACTACAACAAAATTCAAAAAACTTTTTCTAAGAATGGGATCTGTTTCATTTTCTGCTTGCTCAAGCATATCGATTACTCTATTTCTTAACATTACGGCATCGTTGAGTGTTTTCATGGTGTAGGCGTTTTTTTCAACATCCGCCATACCGAAAAAATTTGTTTCACTACCAAGTGCAACTACTAAAAAATCATAATGTATTGAAATACTCCTTTTGTCTCTAGTTCCCCATAATGTTACTAATTTTCCATACGGATCAATATTTTTAATTCTGCCTTCATAGAATTTTGTTTTTTTACAAATTGTTCTAATGGGTAAAACTATGTGCCTGGTTTCAATCATTCCTGAAGCTACTTGCGGCAGCATTGGGGTAAATAGCAGAAAGTTGTCCTCCCCAATCATTGCCAACTCAATTTCAGGATCTTTTCCAAATTTTGATTCTAACTGTCTAGCACATTCTACAGCTGCAAACCCACTACCTAAAATTAAAATTTTTTTTGTTTTTTTGACCAATTATATCTAATCCACGTATTGATTGAATATATGCTATAAGAATAATTTTAAGAGAAATCACTAGTTTTCTTATGTTCTCATAATATCTGAATGTAAAATTTCATAAGCCCTTGATGAATCTCTTTCATTTAGAATAATTGTAATGTTATCTTGACTGAAAAATGCATTAACTAATTCTACACCATTTGCATGTAGTACTTCTGCAACATACGATACTACGTCTGATTGATTATGGGAATAGGGTATTGAGATTTTAATTTTTGCAAGACCAGTACTAAACATATCTTTTCTTTCTGAAACACTATTGAAAATTTGTCTAATATCTTCCATATCTTCTGTAAGAAATCTAAATGAATCAGATAGTCTAAAAAATTCATAATCATTAGTTACCTTGGAAAATTTGTCTAAAATTGACATAGGATCCATTTGATTTGAATCCTTGATAGAAAATTTAACATCCATTATTCCGTCTGTTAAAGATAATCTTGCATTTTTTAAAACTGGCTCTTCGTGCACTTCTTCTTTAATTTCAAATGAATCTGCGTATCTTTTGATAGCAACTACCACCGTGTTGAGATTAACTGAATTTCCCAAAATTTTTTCTATTTCCGGTTGAAGTTTTACTGCCAATGCCGTATAGTTTATCAAATCCATTTTCATGCAATCGTAAATTGAGCGATTTCTTGTTATGATTTCTCTTACAACTTCAGGAATAGACATCATTGATCTCATTAAGACTATTATATTATGTCACTTATATTAGAATCATGTAATAATATATGAAATTATACTATATATTTATATAATGTAATATATATTACATATATTAGATTAATATGACAAATTTCTTTGAAACCGAAATCGATAGAATCTTCAAAACAATGTCAAATTCTTTTTTTGATGTAGATGATATTTTTGAAGAATTCAAAAGTAATTCCAATTCTGGTCCACTTTTTTACGGTTATACAATGACTGTTGGTCCAGATGGAAAACCTTCTGTACAGGAATATGGAAATGCAAAACCAGAACATCTTCCTATTTCAAATACCAGAGAAGCAATTGTTGATACAATTGTAGATGAGAAAGAGAAAGTAGTAAAGCTCATAGTTGAAATGCCAGGAGTTGAGAAAACTGATGTCAAAGTTTTGGTTGACAAAAATGTTGTAGATATTTCTGCAGAACATGGTGAAAAAAAATACCATTGCAAAGTTCCACTACAACACAAAGTTGATGAAAACTCTGCAAAAGCCTCTTACAAAAATGGTGTTTTAGAAATTGTTTTCAAACAAGCTGTAGAAAAACAAACTAGTAAAAAAGTGGAGGTTGAATAACCCCTTTATTTTTTTCAGATGATTACATGACTAGAAAATGATAGAATACTGTAAATACTAAGAAAAATGAGATAAAATAATGAAATTACTTCTTGATTTTGAACCTTGTAAAGAATGTAAAACAATGATGAGCGAATTGAGTAGTCCTGAAATAATTTTTGGTGATGAAAAAACAAGATCCGACGAATCTGCAAAATTTCTAAGACACTTAACTTACAATCATAATGAAGTTGTTCAGGCTGTAATGGAAGATCTCCCAAAACAGAAAAAAGATCAAGAGCCTGATTTTTATCAGTAATTTTATTTTTTAATTGATTCTAAAGAATGCCCACGATTTGTAATCATTTGTGTAACAGCCTCAATAGTGTAATCAAGTCCATGTTTTTCCTCAAAATGATCTCTTAATTTTTTAATTAAGCCTACAGTCAATTCTTCATTTAAAACTAGATCACATTCATAACCATAGTCGTCACATCTTATCTTAATTGCCATATTTTCAATTGTTTGGCTAATCTATAAAAACCATAGGTGTTATTTTTGATAATACCACTAATAACCCCTATTTCTAATTCTATGTTAA
>JABHXI010000075.1 GCA_018657375.1 Candidatus Nitrosopumilus sp.
TCTAATTGGAGCAATAAAATTTCTCACTAAATCCAATAAAACAAACGGGGTCTACATAGCAATGCATCAAGATGAGAATGATGAAGCAATTGCATGTCATATCGGTACACGTGTAAGAAAAAATCATACCAGTAAAAGAGGTGCATTCCAAACAATAGGTAATGATCCAGCATTTTTAATTGTAAATAATGAAATTCATGAAAACATGAAAAGAGAATTTTTTACAGTAAATAAGTTTGAACCTAAAATAAAAATAAATGAAAAAGTTGCTCTGGTAAAATATCATCCAGGGTATAATCCAGATTTATTAAAAAATATGATAGATTCGGGGTATAAAGCAATAATTTTTGAAGGTACAGGGTTAGGACATATTGGAAAAAATATGTATCCAGTAATAAAAATAGCAAAAGAAAAAGAAATTTTCATGGGAATGACCTCTCAATGTATAGACGGTAGAGTAAGAATGACAGTTTACGAAAGTGGTAGAGATCTATTAAATTTAGGAATAATTCCTCTTGAAAACATGATTTCAGAAATTGCATTGGTTAAGGCAATGTGGATAACAGGAAATACTGAAAAATATGATGAAATTAAAGAAAACATGCTTAATGAAATTGCATCAGAATTTACAACATAATGGACAATAATATGGAAAAATTTTCAATAAAAGATGTAGGCGTAAAAGTAGGACTAGAGATTCATCAACAACTTGCAACTAATAAAAAATTATTTTGTGATTGTACTCCTATTGAATCAGAGGATTACGGTATTAAATTTCAAAGAAAATTACGAGCTTCTAAAAGTGAATTAGGTGAATTTGATCCTGCGGCATTATTTGAAAGTACAAAATCAAAAACAATCATGTATTATGCAAATCATGAAAGTAGTTGTCTAGTTGAACAAGATGAAGAACCACCACACGAGTTAGATGAGGATGCAAGAAAAATTGCATTAACTATTGCTGCAGCATTAAAATCAAATATTTTTAGTGAAATTTATCCTATGAGAAAAACAGTAATTGATGGTTCCAATACGACTGGATTTCAACGTACAATGTTAATTTCACAAGGTGGGTTTTATAATGCAGGAGAAACAAAAATTGGAATTCAATCAATTTGTTTGGAAGAAGATGCTGCAAAAATTTTAGGGGAAGAAGGAAATGTTAGAAAATTTGGATTAGAACGTTTAGGTGTACCACTAGTTGAAATTGCAACAGATCCTTTTGAAGTAGATTCGGCAGAAATTAAAAAAATTGCATTATCACTAGGAAGAATTTTGAGAAGTACAAAAAAAGTAAAAAGAGGATTAGGATCAATTCGACAAGATGTTAATGTATCAATTAGAGATGGAAAAGGAGTTGTAATTGAAGTTAAGGGCGTACAGCAATTAGATCAATTAGAAAAGGTTGTAGAATATGAAGCAAAAAGACAACACGGAATATTAAAAATTTCAAAAAAAATACAAGAAAGTAATTGGAAACATAGTAATCAAGATAAAAAAGATATTACGGAATTATTTATAAAATGTGAATCAAAGATTATTCAAAACGCAATAAAGAAAAATCAGAAAATAATGGCTGTATCTTTTAAAAACATGGCTGGAATGTTTGGATATTCACCTTATCAAGATATCAGATTAGGTAAGGAAGTAGCTGAATTAGTCAGATTTTTTGGAATTGGTGGAGTTTTTCATTCAGACGAGTTACCAAACTACGGCATAGAAGAATCAGATTTGGAAGAATTGAAGAATTTTTTACAAATTAATCAAAATGATGCATTTTTAATTTTAGCATCTCCTGAGGAAAAAATTCATACAGTAATTGATCAAATTGTTTTAAGAATAGAACATATCAAAAATCAGGGCATACCAATAGATACAAGATTAGCTACTCAGTCAGGTGAAACAAAATTTCTTAGACCAAGACCAGGAGCTGCACGAATGTATCCAGAAACAGACATTCCTCCAATAATTATCAGTAAGGATGAATTGGAAGATGCAGAAAAAAATATTCCAAAATTATGGGACGATTCAATTAAAGAAATAGAAACAAAATATGAAATGAATCAACAACTTGCAGAACAAATTTTTGATTCTAAATATATCGAATTATTTGAAAATATAGTTAAAAAAATTAAAACAAATCCAACATTTGTTGCATCAATTCTTTGCTCAACAATTACAAATTTAGAAAGAAAAGGTCTAGATTCAAATGTATTAAAAAATGAACATATTTTCAAATTATTTGAATTGTTAGAAAAAGATCAGATTGCAAAAGAATCAATTGAAATAATTTTTGAAAATATAATGTCTAAAAAATCAAAAAGCATAGAAGAAGCTATGAAAAACACTTCAATCGAATCCATCAGCGAAGAAGATGTAGATAAAATTATCAAAGACATAGTAAATAAAAATCAAGAAATTATTAA
>JABHXI010000076.1 GCA_018657375.1 Candidatus Nitrosopumilus sp.
CGGTGGAGAAAATTAAATCAGAATTCACCATCGTAATTATTCAAAAAAAGACAAGGCATATGTCCAGGTTACAAATGAAAATACAGCCAATTGCTCCTCGTGAATAAAATTTAAGGATTAAGAAATTCTTTAATTTTTTTTAAATTTGCGACATGTGATTCATGAAACATGACCATGGATTCAGACAAAGAATTTGGGAGGACTGTTTTTAAATTATCAACTAACTCATCCCCGCTTTCAATCATAGTGTCAATAAGATTCTCAATCTCATTTTTATCGCTAACCATATCATTATTTTAAAACATCATCATAATTAAATATTAAAAACACTATTTGTTCAAATTTTTAAAATCTAAACATTTTGAATTGAATTCATTCAGATATTTTTTTGCGCCAATTTGAGAATCTTGAATATAGAGTTCGCATGTTTCAGAATCAATCATAGGGGCATCCTTATCACTAGCAAAAAATTGCAGCAGTAAAATACCCACAAGCACAAATATCAGAATCAGAGGAAACTTTTTTGAAGAGATATCCATAATCAAACAAAAATAATTTTAAACATAAGGGTATTGAATGAGCAACTAATCTAATTATCTTTTTTGATTAATGTTGCAGTAGACCTGACCTTAGGAAGTTTTTGAATATTCCAGGATACGACTTCTCTAATTTTTTCAAAGTTTTCAGCCTGAAGTTTAACCATCATGTCATGAGTTCCAATAGTCTCAAAAACATCTACAACTTGTTCTAATTCGTTTAATTGTTCAATAATGCCTGCTTCAGCACCTAATTCACAATTTAACATCACGTATGCATCAGTCACGAAATAGAGAATTAATGGTGATTATTTAAAGATGGAGAATGTTAGGCATGACTACCATACAACATGAACCAGATCCTTGAGATTACGTCTAGATTTTGGAAACTTACTTTGTTTTGGATAACCTATACACAGTACAGATGATGGAACAAGATCAGTTTCAAGTATGTCCATTATTTTTTGTTCGTCAAACATTCCGATCCAAATAGAGCTCAATCCCAGAGCTTGAGATGCAAGTTGAGAATACCCAGCTGCAAGAGTAGCATCTTGAATGGCAAATTTTCTAAGAACGTAGGGAGGAAAACTAAATTTCACTCTGGAAGGATTTTTACAAAACACCAACACCACAGGAGCATCAACGTAAGGTTGGTTATTGCATGCGTCAATTAGTAATTTTTTCTTTTCAGGACTTTTAATATAAAATATTTCAAATCCTTGAAAGTTACCAGCAGTAGGGGCAGTATCAGCTGCAGCAATTATTTTGTCAATTTTCATAGTTTCAACATGCTTATCGGAAAATTTTCTAGTAGAACGTCGCTTTTTCATAACAGCAAATAAATCAGTATCAACTACTTCAGCAGATTCAGACCTTAAAATATAATCAAGCAGCTGATTTGGGATTCCAGGATCATATTCATCAGGGGTTACTTCAGGAACGTATCCTTTAGGAAATGCAACGTCGTCATCGGGGTGAAAATCTCTCATCAGCAATTTAACATACATCTGATATTAAAGAATTAAAAATAATTCAAGTTTAAAAAAGATTATTCAGCAGTAAATTTATCGCAGCCAGAAGTACATGGTTTATTCATCACTCCCTCACATTTGCCCAAATCATTATGCATGATTCGATGATGGGCGCAAATTGAACATTTTTCTCTAAAATGACTAATCAATTCACCAGTAGAAAGTTCTGATTTTTCAATTTTTACTTGCGTCTCGTTAGTCATGCAAAGTATCAAACACAAAGCAAGTTTAAACTTAATGATATCAGGTAAGAAAGAAGATTTAAAGTAAAAATTTGAACGTTGGCCTAATTCATCAATACAAGTAAATCTTGGGGCATAAATGAGCACATTCCATGTAATGTATATTCAATTTAGATAACACGTCATATCAGATCATTGTCAATCGTCAGATTACACGAATTTTTAATTGTTCTAAACAAAAACAAGGTTGTTTTTTAATCAATACTTCTCATGGCAGCACATTGCTTTTTTCCCTTACTCCAACATTTGCAAGAACAAGAAACAGCTTTTCCAGTTTCCAAGTCTTTAACGACTTTATGAAAAACACCTTCCCTAATTTTTGATTCGATAGATATTGTTTCATATTTATCAGAATCTTGAACCGAATTGTCCATACCAAACTAGTAGGCATTACACTAAAAAAACTCACTGCATAAGAAAAGACACACTGTATAAGAAAAAATCATAAGTTTCAAAACATTTAACTTTGAAAAATTGAAAGGTGCTGTATGAACATAATTAAATGGACAGTTGTCGTAGTTGCAGGGATAGTCAGTGCAACTGCAATTGGAATAACATTTCTTATTACAAATTCTGTCAATACAGTTTTGACTCCCTAGGATAATTCTCAGGTTGTTTCAAGAAACATTGTCAAGATGGTCAATGCATAAAAATAATGGTATGAATTTGATAAACATCACACAGTATTAGGACATTCAATGCAACATTCCAAACTATGAAACTGGCACATTATGTCACATATGTCAGATTCATTTTTTAAAATTTCAAGATTCATCTTCTAAAACGTCATTCATTTTTTGAATATGAAGTTGAAAATGTTCTTGAATTATTTGAGGATCATCAAACTTATCTAATGCATCAAATATCTTATTCATTATTTTTTGAATTGATTGCAGTCTTCGGTTTACAGTCGTATGAGGAATTAACTCCAAGAGATCTTGATTCCTCAATTCAACCATGACAACCATGGCGCTGTCAATCTCAGCCTGAACTAGCTTAAACAGATCTTTTGCACGTGCAGTTAATTTGTAAGACCCCGACCGGGATCTTGACCGCCTCTCAGTTCTAAGATTATATTGTAATTTTTTAATTTCATCTAAAATTGTGTTTTTGTTGATTTCAAATGTTTTTAAAATTAATTGGAAATCCTCGTCAGATTGAGACAATATTCTTTGAGTTATGTAGGCAGATTAATAATTTTTGAAAGTAATTCACATTAAAATTTATTAAAAAATAGTACTAAAATCAGAGATAAGAAAATTTGTTTCGTCGATTAAATAACACAGCATA
>JABHXI010000077.1 GCA_018657375.1 Candidatus Nitrosopumilus sp.
ATCTACTGCAAAAAATGCCATTGATGTCGGAAGTGGATTATCTGCCCCTTCTAAATTGTGGCGAGACTCTTTTCCAGATCTTAATCTTTATGATGTAAATATTAATTTTAAACAATTATGTTTTTCAAAACATCAGAAAAACATTGAATTTCTAAATTCAACGTCTACTAAATTACCCTTTAATGATAATTCTGTGGACCGCGTATTGGCTTTAGAATCTGCACAGCATTTCAAACCTTTGTCTGATTTTATTGTTGAATCTAAAAGAGTTTTAATTAAATCTGGATTTCTAGTAATTGCTATTCCGATAACTGTTAATGATTCATCCATTGGTAAATTAGGATTACTGAAATTTACCTGGTCATCTGAACACTATAGTTTGGATTATTTGAAAAACCTTATCACTTCTAATGGATTTAAAATAATTGATGAGATGTTAATTGGTTCTGATGTTTATGATCCGTTGGCAGACTATTATGTTGAAAATAGAAAAACTCTCAGTCGTACTATTCTTGAATATTATCCTGGCTATATGGAAAAAATTCTTTACAAATCATTATTAAAAATGAAAAAAGCATCGCAAGACAAAATTATTGACTATGTTCTTTTGAAATGTTCTTTAGATCCTAATCTAGAATAATTTATTTTATTTTGTTCTTAAATTTTTAATTCTGTATAGGTTTTTATCTTGATATTGATATAATTGGTATGATGGTTGAATCCACTCAATTCAAACTGTATGCTGAAAAATGCGCACAACTACAACATGAATCTGAAATTCGTTTTGCTGGAATTATTGATAAAGATGGACAGTTAATTGCTGGTGGCTTTAAGGACGGATTGGTTCCTCATGAGAGTGATGACCTTAGATTACAATCCTTTTTGGAATTTGTTTCAAAGGCATCCATTAGAACTGAGTATGATGAAACTTTAGGTCCCATTAATTATCTTGCAGCAAGACGTGATAAGGCTGTTTTAGTAAGTTTTCCCTTTCCTGTCACCCAAATTCTGTTGTTAATCTCTGCTGAACCTAGTGCAAACATTGAAAGTTTAGCTAAAAAAGTAGTTGAAATTTTTACTGACGTTAAATAATTTTTAAAATTTAACCATATCCTTTTAATTTGGTACTGTGAAATATTTATTGAATTGAAAGCAACATTTGGTGCAGGATGTTTTTGGCATGTTGAGGATTTACTTAGTAAAACTAAAGGCGTAACTTCAACTGCAGTTGGGTATATCGGTGGACAATTACCAAATCCCACATATGAGGAAGTGTGTACTGCTCAAACTGGACATGCAGAAGCTGTAGAGGTAGAATTCAACCCTGATGAGATAACTTATGATGCATTATTGGATATTTTTTGGAGTAATCATAACCCTACAACATTAAATCGACAAGGACCTGATGTTGGAAATCAGTATCGGTCTGCAATTTTTTATCATGATGAAACACAAAAAGCAATTGCTGAAAAATCTAAACAGTTACTTGATTCTTCTAAATCCTTTGATGATCCTATAGTCACTCAAATCGTTCCCGCACCCAAATTCTACAAAGCAGAAGAATACCATCAAAAAT
Source organism: Candidatus Nitrosopumilus sp. (assembly GCA_018657375.1). Lineage (GTDB taxonomy): Archaea > Thermoproteota > Nitrososphaeria > Nitrososphaerales > Nitrosopumilaceae > Nitrosopumilus. The sequence goes on from JABHXI010000077.1 coordinate 1,577, forward strand.
ATTTCAAAAAACAGGGATTTTGAATTAATTATTTTACAATAACAACTGGAATTTTTGATGTATGTATGACATAGTTAGATACGCTTCCAAAGAACATTTCTTTTGTAGAGCTTCTTCCTCTTGATCCGATAACTATCATGTCAAATTTTGATCTTCCATGAGCCATTTTAATTATATTGTATCCTATTTCTCCTTGCACTATTTTATCTGTAAATACAATTCCATTTTTTGCTGCTAACGTTTTGGCTTCCTCGATAAATTTTTTCATATTAATATTATATGCCTCTTCTACTGAGCCTACCCCTCTAAATTCTGAATGAGGCGGTGCGTGAATTGAGTGAATGCCTGTAATTGTCGCATCACAATTTCTTGCCAATGTAATTGCAGTTTCAAGACCTCGTATGGAATTTTTTGATCCATCTAGTGGCACTAGAATTTTAGAAATTTTCTTTTTTATCATAAAATTGTGTCATTATTGATCTTAAAATACAATGCTATTACTGGTATTTTCATTACCCCTTTTACTATCTAGTGCTAGTACGTGTTATGATTTTTAAATTTAGTACTGATTGACAATTATCTCTTTGGACTAAATACTTCATTCCATTTAATTATGACGTATTTAGAATTTTAAAACTAATGGAATGTGTAAAAATATTCTTAAATCATTTTAATCCCAATGACTTAATTCATCTTCGTTTCTACTTATTTTGTGGTTGAAATGCAGGAGGTTAATTGGAATGATGTTGAAGAAACAATTAAAAAACTTTCTAAACGTATTTTGGAATTAGATCGAACATTTTCTAGTATTAGCACTGTGAGTCGTGGCGGCTTAATTCCTTCCCGATTAATTGCTGACGTGCTAGATATTAAAAAAATCCATGTTGATCAAAATAAAATTTCGTCTGATTCTTTGTTTGTAGATGATATTTTTGACAGTGGTAAAACATTCAAAAATATTTTTTTAAACGTAGACGGGAATTCAAAATTTATTTTTGCTACTTTGTATGCTAGACGTGGGATGACATACCCTGAACAATTGATCTATGGTGAGAAAACACTTGATGATTCATACGTTGTTTTTCCTTGGGACAAATTAGAATTTAAGAGGAATATTGGATGAATTTTTTAATTATTTATTACAACTGACAATGTTGTTTTTAATTTAGTAAACAATATGCGTAATGTGGTGTCATTGACGGATACATGATATTTTCTTTGTCATTTGTATGTGTCAAGCCTATTGAATGACCTAATTCGTGAGTCATTATTTCTTCTACCGTTTCTACATCATACAATTGGAAGCTACCGTCACAACTGTAATCCCCTAATGCTACTTCTACTACTCCTTTTCCTAAGTGTGCATGCCCTAACACACCTTCTCCCATATCTCTTACTACCCATGTTACCCAAACATTTGCTTCATGTCTTAGTTTAGTAATCTCAAATGTCATTTTTGCTTTTTGATTATTTGTTTTCAATTCTTGAGATTTCCAAAATCCCAATGAATTTTCTAACGTACTTACATGATCTAGTGGAAGTCCTGTTGGTTGTTCATTTATGTA
>JABHXI010000078.1 GCA_018657375.1 Candidatus Nitrosopumilus sp.
ATCAGGTAATCGTCATTTTTTAGAGAATCGTTTTCTGAGTCAAAGTATTCGTCAATTGTGACATCAGCTGGTTGCCATTTTACAGATTCAGAATAATCATAAACTAAATCATCACCAGTTTTATTCCACTCATAAAACGTGTTGCTTACTTTGCCTAAATTATCAAAGTTATTTGCATAAAATAAATTCATGTCGTTTGGTCGTTCTTTAAAATTTGTATAGCTGCCAGCATCAATGAATCGCTTTAACGTTCTATTGTCTGTAATTACCATAACGATTTCAATTTCGTCTCCAGGATCTGCAATTATCGGAGTCATATGATTTCCAAACACGGGTAGTTCAGTTGACGTGTCAACTATCCAAACATAATCCCGGGTTTCTGAAATTAGAGGTAATGAATCATCATTTAGATTATCTGAATTGTTAGAAGTAACATGAACCTCAACTCGGGTTAGTTTTGGAGGCTCACAATCATAGCAATCCGAAGAAGTTTTGGTGTGTATTGTTAAGGTGTATGTGTTTGATGTAAGATTATCATTATCTGAACTGTCAGTTGCAGTGTTTGCTGCAACAGACACAACGACGGTTCCGTCAGATGAACCCTTTACAACATCAAATGTGTATGTGGTGCCACTGCCCGCAAAGTTGCTTGCGGCAGGCGAGCCGCCATTTGCAGTACCTGTTACCGTGATGTCCCCAATTGCAAAGTTGCTAACAGGTTCTGAAAAAGTTACAGTGTAGTTGAGAGTGGTATCATCTACCGTTGAACCAGTAGAACCACTGCTGGAAGTGATTACGGTTGTGGGCGAAGTTGTATCCGCATTTTCTTGGGTAGCCAGAGTCAAATATGCAGAAGGGTTACCTTGATTATGATATGATGCTGCAGCATAATCTGCAGTTCGCAATCCACTTGAAATTCTAAATTCATCAACTTTTCCTTTGAGTTCGTTGTTAACTCTACCGCAGTTATTTCCTCCCTGAGCATCAATGTCTCCTCCAAGTACCATTCTCAAATTATCTGTCTGGATATGTCGATTAAGACCGCCTGAACGATTTTCATCTTTTACCAATACTCCATTAATGTACAATTGACTATTTCCCTGTGTTCCATCTGCATCTTTTTGGTTGTATACTGCAACAATGTGATTCCAATTTGTAAATGCCGCAGGATTGTCATCTTGGACAGGATGTCCGGGACTGCTTGTACTAACAAAGAAACTTGTTCTAATTTTCATCTTTACATTTTCTGCTCGCCACAAACTAATGTGGTTCTGCCATTGACTTTTTGTTGAACCTGCATCATAACAAACACTTACCAAATCATTATACAATTCAACTTTTCCTCCAGAAGGAACATTTGTGATGTCACCTGTCCACAACTCTATAGTAAAATCTCTTGATGGCATTCCATCTAACGAATTTCTATAAATGATGTCTCCAGTTCCCTCTCCATTACCGGTAGTTGTTGGACCTTTCAAATGCTGTCCATTTCCAATTTGTCCATCAGTTACGTGAGGAATTCTTCGAGAATCGTATCCCACATCAGTTCCTCCCCCTCCTCTACCATCATTTCCGTTACTTGTGGAATCTTTGAATTCTCCTGATGCCCCAGTTGAAGTTTGATTCAAATGCCACACTACAACATAATCCTCATTCCATACGTCTTCAGCATTTACACTAGACGTATCTCCTTTATAGTAAATGTAAATGTCAGTCGCGCTAGAAGATGGAAGAGTTGGAAAATTTACCCATGCAACAAGTTCGCCAGTTGACGAATCAAATTTTTCAATTTCATGATCTAATACGGTTGTACCATCAGATGAAGTAAAGACAAAATCAGAGCCATCAGAGTTTGCTGGAGTAAAATCAGAATCTGTCAAAGATATCAGTACTGGAAAATCAGATAAATCAGATGAAGTAACAGCATTAAGAGAGACAGTAATTTTATTTCGATGGTCCCATGAAGTATCATACCAGTCACCAAAAGCATCAGAAGGGACAAGAAATGTTAAAAATAACAGAGTTAAAAAAGATAAAATTATTTTGGTTTGCAAGAGATCTGATCGAAGTTTTTTCTAGTATGTAAAATTTACAAAAATGTCCTTCAAATATAGTCATAATTAGCCAAAAGTGGCAATACAATGAAGAATCATTTTTAATCCCTTCAGCATAATACTATCAAATGGTATTTGGATGGGGTAAAAAGAAGCAAGTAGAGGAACCTGTTGAACGCAAACCTGTCAATCAAAATATTTCTCTTTCTGAGGTCCCAAAAATAATAGATGATTTGAGTAGACTAAGAGAATCTCAAACTCTCTCTGAGATAAAACACTTGAGAAATAACACCGCACCTCTTATTGACGATTTGATGAAAATTGGCATTGTTCTTGAAAAAGATAACTTGAATGTCGATGACATCGATAAACATCTGGCCATAATTGTGGTGAGGGGAAAGCAACAAGTAATTGATATCTTAAAAAAGGACGTCAAGACTTTGATGCAAGTCTCAACAATTGACGACGCAAAAAAATTAGACTATTTTTTAACCCAACTTCTTAAAAAAGTCGGTGACGTTCTAGGAAGACAAACTAGGGTAATTCACATTTTTGCAAAAAAATATGCAAACCAACTAACTGACAATCTCAAAATCATGAATGGGAATTCTGACAGCATTTCAAAACTTCTAAAACATTACGAGTCTACGCAGTCTACTTTTGACGAAATTACTGAAATGCTGAATAAAATTGAATCCCTTAACACTGAATTAAGTGATAAGGCAAAAAGAAACATCGAAATTTTAGACAATTTGAAATCTTTTGAAGAAAAGAAAATTACTTTGCAGACTTCCCTTGACGAAATTCACTCTTCAGAAAATTATAAGAAATATGTTGGTTTGGAAAATAAATTAACTGAATTCACTAATCAAAAACTAAAGATAAAGTCTGAAATTGACACGCAATTCACCAAAATTTCTCGCCCCCTTGGCAGATATGCGTATGGTTCTTCCTTGGATAAGGAGCAGAGCGGTATTTTGTCCGCCTTAGTTGATGATCCCTTTGATGCCCTCCGTTCTGAAAACTTGGATACCATAATTGTTATTTTGGAAAATATTCGAAAAGGAATATCATCTGGTTCCATATCTGTAAAGGATGCTGAGAAAACTTTGTCTCAGTTGACCGAAACTGAAGAATTACTAGATAGTTTTATCAAAAAAGTATCTGGTTACTCCGATATTTTTAATTCCATGAAAAACGAACTAAGTGAATTAAAACCTAAAAACTTGACTTCCCTTGAAAATGAATTCTCAAAGAACACTGCATCCGAAAACGACTCTCATTTAAAATCAAAAAATATCTTATCTGAAATTGACGACATAAATTCTAAAATTCCTGAAGTTATATCTAAAATTGAGGGCAAATTAAGAATATTTTCTAATTCTAAATACGTGATATCTAAATCTTAAAACTAATTTACCAAGCAATTGAACTGTTTTTGTGCTTTTTAAAAAGAAAAAAATAGAACGGAAAATTCTGCTGCAAAAAACTGTGTTGGATAGCATAATCACTTTTTGTAAAATGAAGCATCCTAATGAAGGAATTTTGATCTTAAAGGGAAAATCTAAAAATGGTGCAATAACTATCGACGGATTAGCTATTCCGCCGTTTAATTTCACAGGTCCTACTTTTGCAGGATTTCCTCATTCCTTTCTACCCTTTGACAATAGCTATATTGGAATCATACACTCACATCCGTCTGGTTCTGCTGAACCATCTGTGACAGATTTGAATAATTTTTTTGGATTGGTCTCCTTAATTATTAAATTTCCCTATGATGATGATTCTATTTTTGCTTGGGACAGCAGTGGAAATTCAATTCCTCTTATTGTCGATTGATTTTAAAAATTAATTAAAATGGATGAAAACTGACAAAGCTTTATAACCTTTTTTTGGGAACTTTTAATGAATTGAATCCTCAGCTTAAAAAATATTATATTTTTCTAGGTGCCTCACTTGTATTTAGTATCGGATTGCAGATTGTACTTGGTATGCTTGGTGTTCCTTGGTACATCAGCATTGGATTGGTAATGGCCATCTTCATTTTACTTCCTATGTACATGAGAAGAAGACAAGCCGCTAACTTTGGCGGTGCTGGTTCTGGTGCTGGAGGTGGATTCTTTGGAAATAACGGCATGAATAACTCTGCTAGTGTAAAGTATGTGTGCCTTGTTTGCCAGAATAAACACAATGGTGGCTCGTGCCCTAGATGTGGTTCAAAAATGCAACGAGCTGACTTTTAGGTTTAATCATGTCATTAGATGAAATTCGTAAGAAGGTTATTTTTCACAACTCTGTTGATGTATGGATTGC
>JABHXI010000079.1 GCA_018657375.1 Candidatus Nitrosopumilus sp.
TCAAGTTGCACTGTCTAATGGTGGAAGTGATTTAGTTGGAACTGCATTTGGCGAAGAAATCTATCGCGCAGCTGGAAAACCTACAACCTCATCTGTTGAAGAATTAGCTACCATGGTAAAAGAAATCGGACGTGCGCCTGCTCAACGAAATACTCATTTTGGAATTTTAAAAAAATTTTAGCCCATCTGTTTTTTAATCGCTTCTACTTTTTCTTCCATTCTAACTTGCTTGTCTTTTCTTGAATCTATTTTTATTATTATTTCTGCCCTGTTTATTCCTAAATTGTGTACAGTGTCAATCATTTCTTTTGTTGCCTTGTTGATTGTATCCATATCATCTGATTCCAAAACAGTCCCCATGGAATTAATTTCGTATCTCAGGTTCTCTATTTTTTTGATTGATTCAATTGCTTTTCCAATGTAGAAACTTGCACTGGTGGTTCTCGTCGCCATTGGGTATATGCTGATTTCTGCTTGAATCATTATGTTTTTTAGAACAATTTGAGATTAAAATGTTTTAATCATTCCGCTTTTTTTTCTACTTGCTTTGTTGCCTTGCCTTTCTTTTTTCTTGCACCGAAGCTTATCAGTACTAGCAAAAATCCTAGCCCAAACAAAATGCCTGCCAGTGTATTGTAATCCTCGTTTTCCTGTTCTGCTATTAGCAAATCAATTACTTCTTCTTCTGTCATGCCTGCTTGACCTACTGGTACTGCGTCATTGATGCTTACTGTGAGCACTAGTCCTACGATTATCATTAGCATTCCTCCAACTAACATTTTTTTATTTACCAGTACCATTGTTGAAATTTATTAAATTTCATCACATATTAGGGAATTTATTTTTGTTATTTTCTAACTATTCCTCAATTAAAATTTGCGTGAGTTTGTAAATAGTGAATCTAATAAAAGTTACAAATTTCCGAGTGTTTTTCTCAAAACAATTTGTTTGTGTTATCTATGATTTTGGAAGCATTCTCTGCAGTATACAGGTCTGTCTTCCTTTGGTCTGAATGGTACTTGACAATCGTTTCCACAGTCTCCGCATTTTGCATCAAACATTTCTCGTGGTCTCTCGTCTCTACCGAATCTAGAACCTCTATCATTTGATCTTCCACCAAATCTTCCACCTTGTCGTGGTTCTGGTTTGTGATTTTGGAAGCATTCTCTGCAGTATACGGGTCTGTCTTGTTTTGGTTGGAATGGTACTTGACAATCCGTTCCACAGTCTCCGCATTTTGCATCAAACATTTCTCTATCTTCTCTATTGTATGACATATTTTCTAAATTTCATCAATTCATGTTGTAATTAAACTGTTGTAAAATTTTGTCCTTTTTTTTAATTAATTTGATATTTTTTGTAATGTTTTCCTTATTTTCACTCTTTATTTCATTACATTGTCATTTCAGGCATTGACATTCCTCCATGACCTGAATCGATTGTTTGTTTTGGATTTAGGCTTGTATCGTGATGACAAGGTTTGTTACATACTGGGCAAAATTTTCTATCCAGTACAATGCACTGGCAAATATGATTTTTTACATATGCTTGAGCGGCTTGATTCCATTCCCCTGTGCCATTACAGTATACGCAAACATTTGTTGAACTTGAGCCTATGCCCTTACAAAAATCACACACATCTTCAGTCATGTCTATCCTGTTATTTGTTCTGGAACTAATATATTTGAAGACGCTCTGCAGTTTATTTTTTTAGATTCTTTTTGTTAATATTAAAAAGGCTTCATCTTTTCGGCGGTATCTTTCATCACATTTGAGGAAATCAGATAGAACCCGTTGATATAATCATCAGCATTTACCTGCATTTTTTAAAGTAAATATCTTTATTCAAATTTCATATACTGGACAGTTTTTTTAGATGTGTGGAAGAAATTAATTTGGAATCTCATAATGACTTAACTTTGCATGATTTTGTCAACGATTGGATTCTGGAACCTATTGTTGATTCTAAGGATAGGCAAAATGTTGTTTTCAGGTTAACCACAAAGGGCAAAAACTATTTTAAAATTCTAAACAAAAATCCCGGATACCCGTTTAAAAATAATCCTACATTAAAGATAATGGTTGAAAATGGAATTGTCACACCTATAATAAAAAAGGAAGGCGAAGTTGGTTATAATTTAACGTCGATTGGTGAACAACATCATATTTTTTTAAAGACGTGGAAAGAAAAAAA
>JABHXI010000080.1 GCA_018657375.1 Candidatus Nitrosopumilus sp.
AGATGCTTTATCAAAAAGAACATCGCCATTATCAGGATAATCTTCCAGTATACGATTACAACAATAAATAGATTCATCGAATTTATTCATAGAAAATAAAATACGCTCCTTATGATACAACACAATATTATAATTTGAATTCTTTTTTAAAATATCATCACAAATAGATAATGCCTCAATTAAATTTCCTTGTTTGCGGAAAGAAGATATTTTGTTGATTAACACGGATAAATCATCAGGACATATCTCCAAAGCAAGTTCATAGCATTTCATTGCACTGGCAAAATCTTTGAGTTTACTTAGAGCATATCCTTTATTGTTAAGAGAACTGATATGTTTTGGATCGTCATCTAGAATTTTGTCATAATAGGAAATTGCTTGCTGAAATTTTCCTTGTAAAAATAAGCGATTACCTTCATCTAAAATTGAATTTATTTTAGGATCAGTCATAACTAATCAGAATTAGGTTTAATCAGAATTTTGCCAAAAAGACCTTTACCGTTTAGCATTTTATTATGAGCGTTAACTGCGTCATCTAAAGAATATTCAGAATCAATAACGGATTTGATTTTACCTTTTGACATCCAGTAGAAACCCTCTTCTAATTCAGCTCGAGTGCCCTGAGTAGAGCCTAAAATGTTAATTCCTTTAAAGAAAATATGCCGTAAGTCTGTTTTAGCGTCATATCCAGTTGTAGCACCGGTTGTGACAATAGTTCCACCGTAATTTAACAAAGTCAGCTCCTTATTCCAATGCGAACCACCAATGTGCTCAAAAATTACATCAACACCAGGAACGTCACCATTAGGTTTAGGAATTTTTTTTGCAATTGCTCTGACTTCTTTGTGCCAGTCATCTTTTCTGTGGTCAACTGCAAAGTCCGCTCCCAATGAAAGTAATTTGTCTAGTTTGTCTGGACTTGCTGTCGCAATAACAGTACAGCCAAATAATTTTGCAATTTGAATTCCAAAAGTTCCAATTCCAGAACTTCCGCCCATTATCAACACCAGTTGTCCAGGTTGAATTTTAGCTCTACCAACTAGCATGTGCCATGAAGTTAACAAGGTCATTGATGCAGCTGCTGCTTGATCATAGGACACGCCTTCTGGAATTTTAAGTACATTAACTTCAGGCAAATGTGTAAATTGACAGTAACCTCCCCAAAGAGGTCCAGTTTCAAAACCCCAAATTGTTCTTTTTTTACAATCAAATTCTCGTCCACTAGTACAAGATTTACAAACTCTGCATGACATATTTCCATGAGAAACTACTCTATCTCCAACCTTGATATTTTTAACATCGGAACCTATTGCAACAACTTCGCCTGCAGCATCCGTACCAGAAATATGAGGCAAAGGTATTGCCAGTGGTTTACCTCGCATGCCCCAAATATCATCGTAATTTAGTGCTGCAGATATTACTTTGAAGACAACTTCATTAGAACGTGGTTCAGGTTTAGGTATATTTTTAATTTTTAAAATTTTAGAAAAATCGTTATCGATTGTGTATTCATCATATACTAATGCCCTCATGGTTTCTTTCTAGATTTTAGAGATATATGATTTATCAGAATCGTTTAGACCATAAACAATTATAATCATAACAACAGAATTTAGATTATGTCAGATAATTCAGTATTCCCAGGAGATAAAATAGCATCAATTGAGGAATATGAGGCAGGTCACAATACTTTTGATGACGGAGATATGGTTAGAGCAGCAACAATGGGTGAAAAAGATGTGGATAAGGAAACAAGAATAGCAAATGTCAATCATCCAAAACTTCTATCAATTCCAAAAGTAGGAGACGTCATAATTGGAACAGTAGCAGCAGTAATGTCATCAATGATTGCAGTTACAATTGATTACATTAATGGAAAACCAACCACTTCAAAAGTGGAATGTATTTGTGGTACACGAAATATGAGAATAAGAAACGTAGCGCTAGTTAATGATATAGCAACATTAAAAATTGTCGCTCATCTTAATGGAACAATTCATGCAGTTATGGATGAAAAAGAATTAGGAATTATGTTTACAAAATGTAGAAAATGCGGAGGAAAAGTTGTTACAATGCGTGATGCCATTAAATGTACAGATTGTTCATGGATAGATGAAAGAAAACTTTCTTCAAATTTTGGTAAAACTGATTTCGTGCATTTAACAGAATAAAGAAATGACAAGTGTTTCGTTCCAAGGTGAACGAGGGGCATATAGTGAAGCTGCAGCAAAATCTTTTTTTAATAAAAATATCAAAACAATTCCATTTCATACGTTTGCAGAAATTTTACAAAATACATCTAAAAACATAACGCAGTATTCAATTTTACCTGTAGAAAATTCATTGGAAGGAAGTGTAGGAGAAAGTTATGATTTATTATATTCAACAGATCTAAATGCAACTGGAGAAACATATCATAAAATTGAACATTGTTTAATTGGAATTGGCAAAATAGAAGAAATAGATACAGTGTATTCACACCCACAGGCTTTAGGTCAATGTAGAAAATTTATTGAAAAAAATAATATGAAAACAATTCCCACATACGATACAGCAGGTAGTGTAAAAATTATTCAAGAATTAAATAAAAATAATTGTGCGTGTATTGCAAGTAAAGAAGCTGCTGCAATTTACAATATGCCCATTATTACTAAAAATATTGCAAATAACCCCAACAACTATACCAGATTTCTAATATTATCTAAAGATGAATCTTTAGAAACGGAAAATGATAAAACTTCAATTATTTTTTCAATAAAACATGAACCAGGTTCACTGTATAGAATCATAGAAAATTTTAATAAAAATAATATTAACTTAACAAAAATAGAATCAAGACCCACAAAATCCAACACGTGGGAATATAATTTCCATGTAGATTTTGAAGGTCATCAAAAAAACAACAACATTTCAGAAATGTTAGATAAAATTAAAAAAGATACACTTTTTATGAAAATTCTGGGATCTTATCCATCTGTAAAATTAGGCTAGAAGCCTTTTGGTTTACGTAATGTAAAACCTAAACTAAATCCCAAGATAACCACTCCAGATGTAATCACCATAAAATCAAATGTAATTCCAAAAGGATCAGGTGTCTGATTGGTATTAGCTATAATTTCTAATTCACTGGCACCCGTATTTTGAATTACAATTATTGTTTGACCATCTTCAGCATGGGTCCAATCTAAAACTAATTCTTTTTTGTAAGAAGTGTTTGGCATGTTTAAGCCATCGCCAGGACTGGTAAGTTTAAGATCAAATGAATCTCCGATAATTGCCATATATTGTGGTGCATCTCGCGGTGCAGGAATTGTAAAGAATTCGGAATCACCGGGAGATATAACAAAATTTTCATTCATAGAAATTGTTGGTGCTAAAGAATTAACTAATGCAAAAGCGCCCAGCCCAATTACAAGGCTGCCAACAACCAATCCAATAACAGTTCTTGCAGCTAACATAATAAAATGACTTTAGATACTGCTTAAAAAATTACCTACATCAAAGAAACATCATGAGGCTGACTTTCTGCAAATCCAGCTCTTGACATTTTTATAAATTCAGCATTTGTTTGCATTTGAGAAATTGTATGTGCACCACAATAGCTCAAACCAGAACGAACACCACCAGTAAGTTGCTTTAGAATGTCTACAACAGATCCTTTGTATGGGACCATTGCTTCAACACCCTCTGCAACATAATCGTTAAGATCATCAAAAGACGTAGAACCGGTTTCTTTAGATTTTCTTCCAATAGAGGCTCCAAGAGAGGCCATTCCACGATATATTTTGAAACGCTTTCCATTCTTTGTTAATACGGTTCCAGGGGATTCATCAGTTCCTCCCAACATACTTCCAACCATAACAGTTGAGGCACCAGCTGCTAATGCTTTTGTAGCATCACCTGAAGTTCTAGTTCCACCATCAGAAATAATTGGAATACCATAATCCCGTCCTACTTTTGCACAATCCATTACTGCTGTTAGTTGAGGAACTCCTGAACCAGTAATTACTCTGGTTATACAAATGGAACCTGAACCAACACCAACTTTTACCGCATCAACTCCTGCTTTCATTAAATCTTCAGCACCTTGAGCAGTTGCAATATTTCCTGCAATTAATTCACAATTAGGGAATGCTTTTTTGATATGTTTTACAGTACTGATTGCATTTTCACTATGACCATGAGCAATATCAACAACTAGAGTATCAGCACCTGCTTCTAAAAGAGATTCACTTCTTTCTAAAAAGTCACCTTTAACCCCAACTGCGGCTCCAACAAGAGGGCGACCTTTACCATCTTTGGACGCATTTGGATAGGCAGCATTATTTGTTATGTCCTTGCTTGTAATCAAGCCTTTTACGAATCCAGATTCGTCAACTAAAGGTAGTTTTTCAATTCTATGTTTATGTAAAAGATCTTTTGCGTCATCAATAGATATGCCATATTTTGCAGTAACAACATCTTTAGTCATTACATCCTGAATAAGATCTTTAGAATTTGCAAATAACAAATCTCTTTCAGTAACAATACCAATTAACTTTGAGCTAGAATCAACGACCAATAATCCAGAAATATCTTTATCGTCAGCATAATCTAATGCAGTTTCAATTGTTTTATCAGCAGTTATAGAATAAGGGTTTTCAATCATTACGCTACCAGATCGCTTTACCTTAAGAACTTCATTTGCTTGTTCTTGAATTGTTAAAAATCTGTGAATTATTCCAATGCCTCCCGCACGTGCAATTGCTACAGCCATGGATGATTCAGTAACAGTATCCATATTGGCACTCACAAAAGGGATGTTTAGAGAAATGTTTCTAGATAATTGAGTTGTTAGACTAGTTTGACTTCTACTTGTTATATCAGAATATTTGGGTACGAGAAGAACGTCGTCAAATGTTAATCCTTCTTTCAATTCCAATGAAACCTTGTTGTAAAAGTAAAATATTGATTATAAGCCTTGTGTTATTTTGATAGTTTTGAAGCAATTGTAATAGCGTCTCTAGTAGCCATTACATTATGAGTACGAATAAGATCGGCTCCATTTAAAACAGATATTGCTTCAGCAGTGATAGATCCAAACAATCGATCAGAAGGATTCTCTTTTTCTAAAATATTACCAATAATGGATTTATTTGAAACGGATATCAAAATAGGATAATTCATTTTAATAGAATTTAGATTTTTAATTACAGATAGATCTCTTTCAACCCAATCAGTTTTAATTTTTGTAAAAAATTCACCTTTCCCTGTTTTTCTAAAAAAACCAATTGCAGGATCTAGTACAATTTTTTTATCAGAAATGTTAGATTTTTTAGCAATTTTTAAGCTATCTCGAAAAAGTTTTTTTGTTGAATTTATAGCACTTCCAGATATGGTTTTAGAATCATATGCACATAAAATTAATGAAGGCTGAAATTTAGAAATTACATCCTTCATTTGTACATCATATTTTAATCCTGAAATATCATTGATTATTTCAACATCATGCTCTAAAGCATTTTTAGCTACACTAGATCTACATGTGTCTACAGATATTGGAAGATTAGTATTATCTTGAATAATTTTTACAGCGTTAAGAATTCTTGTAGATTCTACTTTTTCAGATACACTAGTAGACAAATATGGGGCAGTGGACATTCCCCCTACATCAATAAAGTCTGCACCGTCATTTTCCATTTGAATTACTGTATTTTTGATTTTCATACGAGTAGTATTGATTGATTTTTTGTAAAATGATTCTGGGCTAGTATTCAAGATACCTACAATTCGTACAGGATTACTCCCACCAACAGAAATATTTGCAATTTTTGCCATATAGTTTATCAAAACCTCATACAATTTGAGTGATATGATGATTGTAGGTTGGGAAAAAAGATATTTTTCTATTTTAAAGAAATTAAATTATAGTGAGCAAAAAGATAAG
>JABHXI010000081.1 GCA_018657375.1 Candidatus Nitrosopumilus sp.
GAAAACATCCAAATTTGGTTTCCAACTGCACCATCCATTATTCCAGGTACAATGATGCTAATGTCATTTTTGTAAGCCCAATAAAGAAAAGAATCCTCACCCAAATGTTTTCCAATCATTTTACATATTTCAGCAGTGTTCATTTCACGAACTCCTGCAGCATATTCTTCTTCTAAAAATGCAGTCATTTTTTCTTCAATAAGGGGACCGTAACTATCCATTGGGACAAGTACATTGCCTAATCTATGGATATTTTGATTTGCTAATTCCAAGTCATCCATGGTGAATGATCCTTCATGGTATTGTGAAAAGTGTTTTGCAATATCATGATCTAAAGCTCCACATGTAGTTAGTCCAACATCAAACCATTTATTTTTCATCATATCTTTAATAATTCCCCTTAACCCTGTTGACACTACAGCTCCAACAAAGGATACGAATTTGAGGCATTTGTCATCAGAAATCATTTCAGTTAAAATTTCCAAACCGTCAGATAAATTGACAGATTCAAATCCTCCAGATTTAGATAATTCTTGAAAAATTTGCTCTATAGAAGTGCTAGAATCTATCTCCATGTCTTTTACGGGACGACCCACATCAATCATAACAAAATTTTCATCATACTTCCTATAAATTTATTTTAAAATAGAATTTTCTAGAATAATTATGACTTTTTAACCTATTTTACCACATAATTAAGCTGTTTAGCATGAAAATTAAGAAATAAAGAACAGCATAACATAACAAAATAAATTATACTCCATTAAAAGAAGATTTATCATGAAAGTAGGAGTAGTAGGAGCATCAGGATACGTAGGAGGAGAAACACTTCGTCTTCTTGTAAACCATCCAGAAGTCGAAATCAGCATGGTAACATCAAGACAACATGTTGGAGAATATCTACATAGAATTCAACCAAGTTTAAAGGGATTTACAGATCTTACTTTTTCGGAATTAGATTATGAAAAAATAACTGACCAATGTGACGTGGTTTTTACAGCAGTGCCACATGGGACTGCAACTGAAATTGTAAAAGCACTTTATGATAGAGGAATCAAAGTCATCGATTTGAGTGCAGATTATAGATTACATGAGCAAGAAGCATACGACAAATGGTATGGTTGGAAACATCCACATCCAGATTATTTACCAAAATCAGTTTTTGGAGTTCCAGAATTACACAGAGAAGAAATTAAAAAAGCACAGCTTGTTTCATGTCCAGGATGTATGGCAGTTACTTCAATGCTAGCACTTGCACCATTAATTAAAAATGACATAATAGATACAGAACACATTATCGTTGATTCAAAAATTGGATCATCAGGTGCAGGTTCTGGTTCAGGTACAGCACATGCAATGAGAGCAGGGGTCATCAGACCATACAAACCAGCAAAGCACAGACACACAGGGGAAATTGAACAAGAACTAAGTTCAATTGCAGGGAAAAAAATTCGTGTTTCAATGAGCCCACATGCAGTAGATGTTGTTAGAGGTATTTTATGTACAAATCACACATTTATGAAAAAGGATGTCACTGAAAAAGAATTATGGAAAATATATCGCGAAGCATACGGTGATGAAAAATTTGTTAGACTGATTAGAGATAAAAAAGGGTTATACAAATTTCCAGATCCAAAATTCCTAGTAGGTTCAAACTTTTGCGATATTGGATTTGACATGGATGAAGACAACAATAGATTAATTGCTCTATCAGCATCAGATAATTTAATGAAAGGTGCAGCAGGTTCTGCAATTCAAAACATGAATGTTATGTGCGGTTTTGATGAAATGAGCGGACTAAGATACACACCATTAACACCGGTTTAGAAATGATCACAATTAAAATCGGCGGAAGTGTAGTAGATGATTTGCACCCATCCACAATTGCAGATATTAAAAAAATTGCAGATGCAGAAGGAGTAATCATAGTTCACGGAGGAGGAAAAGAAGTTACAAAAGTTTGTAAACAATTAGGGAAAGAACCAAAGTTTGTAACATCCCCAAGTGGAATTAAGAGCAGATATACAGACAAAGAAACTGCCGAAATTTTTACAATGGTGATGTCAGGTAGAATAAACAAAACAATTGTTCAAATGTTACAAAAAAACGGAATTAATGCGATAGGACTATCGGGAGTTGATGCAAGAATAATAGAAGCAGATAGAAAGAAAAAATTATTGATTGTAAATGAAAAAGGAAGAAAACAAGCAATTGACGGAGGATATACAGGTAAAATTAAAAACGTTAATTCAGAATTTATCAAATCATTACTTAAACAAGGTCTAACACCAGTAATTTCACCAATAGCAATTAGTGAAGAATCAGAATTTCTCAACATAGATGGTGACAGAGCTGCAGCATATGTGGCAGGAAGTGTAGGAAGTGACAAAGTATTATTCATTACAAATGTAGATGGACTTTTAATGGATGATGAAGTAGTAGCAAAATTGACATTAGCAGAAGCAAAAGAAATCAGACCGAAAATAGGTCCAGGCATGGAAAAGAAGATCCTAGCATCCACAGAAGCATTAGACATGGGAGTTAAACAAGCTTTTATTGCAAATGGTCAAAAAGAAAATCCTGTTTCCTCAGCTATTGCACATGACAACTGCACGGTGATTGAACATGAGTGAAGATCAACACATGGGAAATCTCTATCAGAGATTTCCAGTTACAATTGAAAGAGGTGTAGGAGCTCATGTTTGGGACGTAGAAGGAAAAGAGTACATCGATTGCATGGGAGGGTACGGAGTTGCACTAGTAGGACATCAAAATCAAAGAGTTAACAATGCAATCAAAGAACAGGTGGATAAAATAATTACGGTGCATAGTTCATTATACAATAAAACAAGAGAAGGGTTTTTGAAAAAATTAATTGAAATATCTCCAAGGGGATTGACACAAGTTCACCTTAACAACAGTGGGGCAGAAGCAGTTGAAGCTGCAATGAAATTTGCAAGAAAGTTTACAGGAAAGAAGGGAATGGTTGCAATGAAAGGGTCATACCATGGAAAATCATTTGGAGCGTTATCATTAACATTTAATCCAAAATACAGAAAAGCATTTGCACCGTTAGTTGAAAAAGTTTCATTTGCATCATTTGGAGATATAGATTCACTTCGTTCCGTAATTGATGAAGATACAGCATTCATCATTTTGGAACCTGTTCAAGGAGAAAGTGGAATAATTGTCGCACCAGATGGATTTTTACAAGAAGTAAGAAAACTATGTGATGAAAAAGGAATCATTCTAATTTTTGACGAAATACAAGCAGGTCTTGGAAGAACAGGTCGATTATGGGCAGGAGAGCATTGGAATACGGTACCAGATATTCTATGCCTTGCAAAAGGAATTGCAGGCGGAGTACCAATGGGTGCAACATTAGTCAGACCAGACATTTTAGCATCAATAAGCAAAGGAGAACACTCATCAACATTTGGCGGAAATCCAATATCATGTGCAGCAGGAATTGCAGCATTAACGGCAATTACAGAAGACGGTCTAATTGAAAATTCTAAAAAAATGGGAGAATTATTCAAAGAAGGGTTAGAAAAACTGAAAGAGAAACACACAATGATTAGGGAAATTAGAGGTAAGGGATTGATGATTGGAATTGAATTGAAATTTGAAGTAAAAAATATCTTAATGGAATTAATTGAAGAAGGTGTTTTAATGCTATATTCAGGAAGGAATATTCTCAGAATATTACCTCCATTAGTAATTACCGAAGAAGATGTAACAAAAGTTTTAGGTGCACTGGATGTTGTAATAAGTAAGGAAGAGGAAAAGAAAAATGTTTAAAGATAAAATTGATGAAAAAATTGTAGGATATCTAAAAGAAGATTCGAGAGAATCATTTGTAGATATTGGAAAAAAATTAAAACTCTCAGAATCAGCAGTGAGAAGGCGAGTTAAAAATTTAGTAGACAGTAAAACAATTAATAAATTCACAGTAGAATTAGGTGAAGAAAACATCACAAGTGCAATTGTTTTAGTTTCAGTAGATTCTGCAACAGACACATCAAAAGTGTCTCTTAAGCTTGTAGGGTTAGAAGGGGTAAAAACGGTTTATGAGATTACAGGACAATATGACATTACAACAATAATTAGCGCACCAAATATTGCAGAGATTAATAACACCATAGACGCGTTAAGAAAAATTACAGGAGTAGTGGATACCAATACTGTGATTATTTTGAGAAAAGTTATCTAAAACGAGTTTCGGTTTAAAATTTTAAATAAAAACTAATTTAGTATCAATAAGAATTATTTCCAACGAAAATAGTACGAATATGTTTATATCATCAATATAGGTTAACGAATTCAGTAATGAAAGATCCGAATCACTATGCAAATGTCTACAACGGATATGAAAAAAATCCAAAAAAGATTAGAGTGTTAGATAGCACATTAAGAGAAGGCGAACAGCATCCAGGTGTTTCATTTACAAA
>JABHXI010000082.1 GCA_018657375.1 Candidatus Nitrosopumilus sp.
CTCAGGTAACACTTTAAAGCTTGAAAAATTTTATTTTATTTCGTGCCAATGTAGCTCAGCCTGGTAGAGCAACTGATTTGTAATCAGTAGGTCATGGGTTCAGATCCCGTCATTGGCTCTTCTAATTTTTAAAAAAAATACAATACGAATAAGTACGCTAATTTTTAAAATACAATATTTGAGTTCAGAAAATTTTGAAAATCTAAAAAAAAATGAAAAAATAGTGAAAAAATCAACATTCAATGGATTAATCATAACAACCGTCATAGCCATAGGAATTTCATCATTTCTTGGAGGAACGTACATAGCAAATCTAGATTCAAATCAAATTTCACAAGAAGAACTAGACGAGGCAATTGCAAAATTGGAATTAAAAATTCTTCAAAACAAATTACCCTCAAACCAACCAATGATAGAATTAAAAATATCAGCAGATAATGATCCAATTATAGGGAGTTCAAATGCCCCAATCACAATAATAGAATTTTCAGATTTTCAATGTCCATTTTGTGCAAAATTTCATACTCAAACACTACCAAAAATTATGAATGAATATGTCAAAGAAGGTAAAGTCAAATTAGTGTTCAGGGATTTTCCAATTCAAAGTATTCATTCTAATGCATTACTAGCATCAGTAGCAGCAGAATGTGCAAATGAGCAAGAGAAGTTTAAAGAAATGCACGACAGATTATTTGAAAATCAAAATGAATGGAATAGCAAAAATACAGACAATCTAATTATTTTATTTAATCAATATTCATTAGAAATGGGAATGGAAAAAGAAAAATTTGATTCTTGTCTAAAAAATGGAAAACATATCAAAGAAATTCAAAAAGATCTAGAAGATGGTAGGACATACGGGGTTACAGGAACACCCAGTTTTTTTATTGGAAATGATGAAATTGGGTTTATGGAATTAAAAGGAGCACATCCTTTTGAAAATTTTAAAAATGTTATTGACACTCAATTAAAAAAAATAAAATAACAAGCGTTTATTAGACCTGAAACGATTTTTTTGGTATCGGAATAATGACGAATAGCCACCAGGCTTTATCGTCATGGCTTAAGAGAACAAAAAAGAAATGACAAAATTTAAAGATTTAGGATTAAATGACGAAGTACTAAGAGGAATTACTGATCAAGGTTACGAAGAGGCATTTGAAATTCAAGAAGCAGTAATTCCAATATTACTTTCTAAAAGGGACGTTGTAGGACAAGCCCATACAGGTTCAGGTAAAACAGCAGCATTTGCACTATCAATGTTAAATGACATAGTTCCAAAAAAAGGAATTCAAGGATTAATCATGGCACCAACAAGAGAGTTGGCAATACAGATCAATACAGAAATTAGAAAAATGGGAAAATATACGGGAATTAAAACTGCAACGGTTTACGGAGGACAAGGAATGGGGGTTCAACTAGATGCACTGCACAGGGGAGTAGAAATTATTGTTGCAACTCCAGGTAGACTCATAGACCATCTCAAGAGAGGATCAATAGAATTAGGAGATGTCACACACATTGTACTGGATGAAGCAGATACAATGTTAGACATGGGATTTGTAGATGACATTCAATTTATTTTAGACCTATCACCAGAAGACAGAGTAATGTCGTTGTTCTCAGCAACAATGCCAACTGCAATTTTGAGATTAGCTGAAGATTATCTACACAATCCAAAACAAATCTTGTTAGATGCAGATGATCTAAGTGGGGAAGGAATAGACCAATCATTTTTAGTGATTAAAGACAGAGACAAGTTCAAGTATTTACTGGATTTCATAAAACCACTAAAAGGTCAGATCATTGTATTTTGTTCAACAAAATATAGAACAAGAGATGTTGCAAAATATTTGCATCAAGAGAAATACAACGCAGTTGCAATAGAAGGCGACATGTCTCAAAGTAGAAGAGAGCAATCAATGGCAAAATTTAGAAACGGTAAAGCAGATATTTTGGTTGCAACAGATGTCGCATCAAGAGGAATAGACGTCCCAAGAGTAGAACTAGTTGTTAACTACGACGTACCAAATCAGGAAATGGCATATTTCCACAGAATAGGTAGAACTGCAAGGGCAGGAACTGAAGGCAGAGCAATTACATTTGTATCGTATTCATCAATAGGGGATTGGAACATAATTAAACGTCAAATTAAAGTACCGTTAAGAGATTTAAATCAAGAAATGCATATCGAAGTTTCAATTCCAGATCCACTAAAAAGACAATCATCTTCAAGAAGATTTGGAGGAGGCGGTTACGGTAGAGGCGGCGGTGGCAGAAGTAGCTACGGCAGCAGAGGCGGCGGTGGCAGAAGTAGCTACGGCAGCAGAGGCGGAGGCGGTTACGGTAGAAATAGTAGAGACGACAGAGGAACAAAAAGAAGAGACACTGATGGCGACGGTAAAAACAGCTACGGTGGACGTAGTAGATGGTAATATTACAAAAATTTAAAGATAAGAACTACAATACTCAATCCAAGGTAAAATAATGCATAAAGGTTTCATTTTATTAAATTGTGATCTAGGGGCAGAAGAATACATTGTTGATCAGTTAAAACAGATGACAATAATAGATAACGCATATTTAACTTTTGGAGCATATGATGTAATTGCAGAGATCGAAACAGAAGATCAAGAGGGGTTTGAGAAAGTGGTAGCAATAATCAGAAAACTTTCAAGAGTTGTAAGCACAATGACATTGAATGTAATTGATACCGACAAATAGGCACGGATTATCAGAACCTTAAATAAATATTATTTTTTATCCAATTTCTTGGATAATTTTAAATTCTCTTTTTCTAGTGTTTTTACTTTTTTTATAACTTTTTTAAGATCTGCATTCATTTTTTTTAAATCTTTTTCCACTCTCAACAAATCATTTAATGATCGAGGAATTTTTTTAGCAGAATCTTTTTCCGCAAGGCCAGTTTTTTCTATCAATTTTTTTTTTATTATTAAAGTTCTTTTTAGATCTTTCTACAAAAAAACACTATTTTTCATCATCTGCAGAATCATAGCCCAATTCTTCCAGAATTTTATAATATCCTTCAGGGTCAATTTCTTTCAATTTGACGATTACATCAAAAAAAGCTTTGTCGACATCTTCAGTCATGGATTTTTTAGTGTATCATTTACCTAAAATGATTACTCTATTTTCGATTACAAGTCAAAATAACTATAAAAATAAAAAGATGTTTTCATGTGTACAATTTTAATTAAAATTTTGAAATAATGGACAAAATATAGAGTAAGAAAAAGTAAAAATGAATAAAAATAAGGGAATAATTGTTATATGAGGAAACGATGATTGTTTCAAATTGCAAAAAATTGAATATGAAGGAACCGTATGGGTATTAAATTACAATAATCCAGAACCACTATTAGATCACTCAATTCACATGCTAGAAAAACATGGGGTGAAACGCGAAGATATGACAATAACAGAAACACCAAATGTTGCAGTGGGGGAAATTGTGGTTGAAATATGGCCATATGAATTAGTTATAGGGAGAGTAAGAACAACTAGAAATGATTCATTCATTAGCGGTTCTGAATTGAATATTGAGTTAAAATTAGATGAAAACGGAAATTATGTAGATTATCTTTGAAAAAAAATAAAATTCAAAACATTAGCATTCTTACTATTGCCATTTTAATAATTGGTTCAATTATCGCATATAATTATTCAACAGACATTACAAAGCAGAAAGGATTGCAATTTGGAAATGAATTAAATGAAATAGAAAACAACATTTCAAACATTCAAGAAAAATTTTATTCAGAAAAAATAAAATGGGCAGAAGGAGACATTTCAAAAACAGAATTGTTAGAGTTTTACGAAGTTCATGTAGACAATTTTAAAAAAAATATATCAAAATATGACAAATTAACACCACCAGAATTATTCAAGAGTTCAGTGGCATTATTAAAAATGTCAGCTGAAACTCAATTGGAAAGTGATCTGCAATACATTCAATGGATAGAAACAGGAGACGAATCTGCCAAAATTAGATCAGACGCACTATTCCAAGAATCATATGAATATCAAAATTTAGGTTTAGTTGAATTTCAAACAGCAAAAGTAGGCATGAAATATTATGAAGGTGGCGAAAAATTTGAAGAGCCGCAGGGAGTATCACCACAAAAAGTACAACAGGTGTATGAAAAAATGGAAAAACAGTGTAGTGAGCAGTTTAAAAATGAGTCAGGAGGATTTGATTCTAATCAAATGGAAGTAGAATTGTTCAATTGTAGCAATGAAGCAAAAGAATGGAAGATACAGCACATGCCATAAATAAAAAATATAAAAATTACAGCAATTCAGATTTTTGTAATAAACTCAAGATAGGATAAACTTCCTCTAACAACGCAGACTTTTCAAGAATAGTAGGTTTTGAAAACTTTACAGGGAAAGTCATGGTCAACATGTCTTGATCAGTATGAGAAATTCCAATAAAATGACGAGTGTTATGCATTTCAGAAAGAAAAACAGACCATTTTTCTAAATGAACAGATACACGAGAGATATTTTGTTTTACTTCAGAAAGAACAGTGTTCAAATCAGTGTCAAATAATTTAAATTTAACAAGAGGAATCATCAACATACCACCCAACACTACATCACGATTCTTTATTTTAGATAGAATGAGATCCTCAGGATCTTTTACAGCAGAAAGATCACCAAAATCAGGATCAAAGTAACCGGCTACCAATTTCTCAGAGTCGTATATTCTAAAATATCCATCTTCAAATTCTAATTTCCACGATGCCAAGGAAAACATACAGGAATACTAACTACTAAATGTTTATTCAAAAAAATAATTTTGAGGATACTATGGATACTAGTAATTTTAAAAAAATTAATTGTTGTTTTCAAGTAAATTCAATGCTTCTTGCAAAGATACTTCAAGTTCATTAATTCGTTTTCGTAGTTCAATATTTTCATCTCGCAAGGAATCTCTCTCCCTAGTGAGTATTTCGTTAATATCCATAAGGAAATAAAAAACAGCAGCCTATTTTTACATTACAATTTTCGATAGGCACCAAAAATCAAAGTGACCAGGCACTACAAAGTATGAGAGTCTACTAATTTTTCATTCAGCATTTTAACTTCAGAGATATCTTTTAAAAAATATTTTTGTGTTGCATGACTAGTACAAAGTAATACAGAAGATTTGGAATCTCCAACATCATATACGGTGAGATTAACTGGTTTGTTACCACAGCATATACGACGGACATTAATTCCAGTTTCCCGTGTTGCCATTTCAAACCAAATTAATTTTTGAATTTTATTTAGGTGGCGTATAGATTGTAGAGCTAAAGTTTGTTTCTTAATTTGTCTTAAAGATTTCTTTATTTCAGGAGAAAGATAGTCCAACAACATTCAGAATAAAATCACCATTTAGATAAGTTTATCATTTTAAAAAAAATAAATAAACTAGGAATTAAAGTATAGATATGTCAATATCAAAAGAAAATAAAGAATTTGTCAATAGTCTAATTGAATATTACATTAGTGAATCTGAATCGTATAGACAAATTGCGGAGAATTTTCTTCCAGAAGTAGAATCAATTTCAGATACGGTATTTGGAATTATTACAGGATGCGTGTATTCAGGATTCCTACAAACATATCAAAATCAGCAGCAAACCCCTAGCTTAGAGGACATGAACGAATTTAATCAAATAATTAAAAAAAATGCAATCTTAATTAAAAAATCAATCCTAGCAGAAACAAAAATAGAGGACATGACTAAAGAAAAAACAGATTAAGTCAAAATTAGGCGTGAATATAAAAAAATGTATTGAAAAGTCAAAGTCGAATTAATTTAAAAATCAGTACAGTTTAATTTGAATTATAAAAAAACGACATCATGAACATAGATGGCAGTAAGATTATTTTTGGCTTAGGAGTAACATCAGCTGTAGCAACGGCAGTTATTGCACTATATTTTTCAATTCGTTAAAGATAAATCATAAAGAGAACGTTACAATATAATGTCTGCAATAAATGAATTTAGAATTACACAAATTGTAGACAATGGTCAAATGATACAATTGACATTAATTGAAAATATATCCACAGAACCAATTTCACAAAAACAAATGATCATAGAAAATGTTTCTAAAAAACTAGATTCAGAAACAAAAGAACAGGTAATGCCACTATTAGAAGCAATTTTACAAGCACAACCAACTGTAAATATTAAATCATATCAACAAACACAAATTACAATAGGAATGCCAAAATCAAGATATGACAGCATGGGTAGACCGCAAGTAGGCAGCATAATAGATGTAGATTTAAAAATAATCTAAAGTGCAGAATTTACTTCATCCAAAGTATGCAATGCTAAAGAACAAGTAAAATTTTTGCAGATAAAAACAGATGTTTTATCCTCAAAAGATTTTCCAGCAAAGAAAGGATATTTCGAGAGAGTTTTTAATTGATCAGAATTTTGAATGGCGATCATAAAAGAAGTAGGCAAATAGTTTTTGAATAAAGAATTACAAAGTTCAGAATTTTCAGAATTTATAACAGTAATTTCAGTAGGTTTTTCCAAATACAAAGAAATGGTATTTAGTAAATATCCAAATCCAAACGGATTTTCAGCAGCAGTTTGTGCCTGAGATTCCATTATTTTCATTGAAATATCAAGGAAAGGTTGTTCTTGAGACAAATGATACAATCTTAGCATTACAAAAGATGAAACAGAATTTCCAGAAGGTAGAGATAAATCATAATTACTTTTTGGACGGATAATTAATTTTTCATGATCATCAGAAGTCATAAAGAAACTACTATTTTCCGAATCCCAGAAATGATCAATTAGATGGCGACCTAGTTTCAAGGCAAGTTCAAGATATTCAGCGTTAGGTTCAATTTCAAATACATCCAATAGCGCATTGGCAAAATAGGAATAATCCTCAAGATAACCATCAATTTTTGCAGTATTGTTTTTGTAAGTTCTCATTAAATTACCATTAACAAAAAGATTTTTTTCAATAAATGAAATACAATTTTTAGCAGCATCCAGATATCGAACATCATTTGTGACACGATAACCCTTTGCAAAAGCAGTTATCATCAACGAATTCCATGAAACTAAAACCTTATCATCCAAACTAGGAGAAATTCTTTTTGAACGTACTTCCAATAATTTTTTAGAACATGAATTTATAATTTCAAGTACTTTTTGTTCTGAAATTCCAAAATTAAACGCAATCGTGGAAATGTTAAGATTATTACACAAAATCGTATTGCCCTCCCAATTTCCACCATCAGTTACATCAAAATATAGACAAAAAATATCAGCATCGTTTCCAAGAATTTCTTTAATTTCTTTTTTAGTCCAAACATAAAATTTACCCTCTACACCCTCAGAATCTGCATCGTATGCAGAATAGAAACCACCTTCAGAAGAAGTCATTTCACGTAAAATAAAGTCAAGTGTTTTTTGTAAAATATCAAGATAGAACGGATCATGCGTAATTTGATACGCCTCACAGTAATTTACAGGCATGAGAGCATTGTCATAAAGCATTTTTTCAAAATGAGGAACTAACCATCTGGCATCAGTTGAATATCTATGAAACCCACCTCCAATTTGATCAAAAATACCGCCCTTTGCCATTTTCTTCAAAGTTTTTAGTGCAAATTCATTAAATTTTGGCAGATTAGCCATCTTTGAGTATCTAAACAAAAATGAAATATTTGCAGCATTTGGAAATTTTGGCGCAGAACCAAATCCGCCATGTGTCGGATCACCTAATTGAAATAAATTCATTGCAGCTTCATCAAGCAAAGTTCGTTCTAATTTTGTAGGGGTAGTAATTTTTTCTGTTTTGTGTAATGCATGAATAAAACTTTCAGCAGATTTTTCAACGTCTTTTGGTTTTTCTTTCCATGCTTGAGCTAGTTGTCTACATATACTTCCAAAACCAGGCCTACCATAGGAATCCAGTACAGGGAAATAAGTTCCAACATAGAATGGTTTTTGATCAGGTGTAAGAAAAACGCTCAAAGGCCAACCACCTTGTCCCGTTGTAATTTGGCAAGCTTTTTGATAAATATCGTCTATGTCAGGACGCTCTTCTCTGTCAACTTTTATGTTTACAAAATGTTCATTCATAAATTCAGCGACATCATTATTTTCAAATGATTCGTGTGCCATGACATGACACCAATGACATGCACTATATCCGACACTCAGAAAAATTGGTTTATTTTCATCTTTAGCTTTTTGTAATGCATCTTCATTCCACCCATACCAGTCAACAGGGTTTTCTGCATGTTGAAGTAAGTAGGGACTAGTTTCACGTATGAGGTTATTTTCAACCATTGTTCAGTCATTAGGAAATACACTATTTATACAAAATTAGATCACATGTCTCAAAAAACAACTAGTTGTTTGCTTTCTTTACCCATATTCTATTGATTTAGTCTCTTGTTAAAGATTCATCAGACATCTATTATGGGAATTCAATCTAATGATAATTGCTAATTTCATTACATACGGGGTGAGAAGATGTTTTTGTTGTCTTCTCACTTACTCCCACCTATCTTTTTCTTTTTAAAATTAGTCTGCTCCAAAAAAAGATACATGAGTCCAACTTTACAGGATGAAAATGAAAAGATCTTTTTAAAAATTAGATTAATTTCAAGAGTTAGTTGGTTCCAAAGTCACTTAGGGGTAAATCTATAATTCCATTAGCCACCAGGATCATCAATGTTACAGGAATAGAGCCGACTAGAATAATTGAGCATGCAACCAAAATATCTCTTTTATCCACAATGGTAAACAATGGAGGCAATATTTATTTTAAAATAACTTTGAGCAATTTGCAAATAAAACTAATTTGTTACAAAATTAAGAACAAGATAAAAAATCTACAAGTAAGAAGTTAGATTCGAGACATATCTAATCAAAATAATTAGAACATGCATATGCAGATGTAAAAATTAACCCCAAATACCTCGACCTTCAGTTATTTCATAAATTCTAACATTAATTCTTTTAAGAAATTTTGATTTTGTTTTGTCAGCCTTTTTATCATGGCTGTAGTCTTTTTTTTTAACTAGTTCTTCCAATCGTGCTAATTGTTCCAAAGATAATTTATCAAATTCATTTTTAGATGAAGAAATTAAAGATAGTAATTTTACTCTCTCACGATCTTCAGATGTGATATCAGCCATATACAGAATTATACTATTTTAGAAATAAATCTTATCTTAATTACAATATTTGGAAATAAGATCAATACAGTCTTTTAAATATAATAATCAAAAAAACAATTT
Source organism: Candidatus Nitrosopumilus sp. (assembly GCA_018657375.1). Classification (GTDB taxonomy): domain Archaea; phylum Thermoproteota; class Nitrososphaeria; order Nitrososphaerales; family Nitrosopumilaceae; genus Nitrosopumilus. The sequence goes on from JABHXI010000082.1 coordinate 9,301, forward strand.
GTGGAAAAAATGCGTGCAATGGTACTTTCAGAATGTGCCAAAATTGAAACAAATCCTTTGAAACCAACTAATATTGATAGACATCAGATTGAAAGACCAAATGAAATTTTACTAAAAATAGAAGCATGCGGTGTTTGTCATTCACAGCTTCACGGGATTGAGGGGGATTGGAAACATGTCGGAATTCCAGATACATTGCCAATTGTTCCAGGACACGAGTTAGTTGGAAAAGTTATAGAAGTTGGAAAAGATGTCACTAAATTCAAAACAGGGGACAGAGCAGGAATAACACCATTACTAGAAGCATGCAAAAAATGTCAATATTGTAAGGAAGGAAAAGAGTATCTTTGTGAATCATCAAAAATTACAGGGGAGACGCTGAAAGGAGGTTACTCAGAATACATCACAGTTATAGAAGATTTTGCAACAAAAGTTCCAGACAGTATGAAATCAGAATATGCAGCACCGTTATTTTGTGCAGGAATAACGGCATACAAAGCAGTAAAAGCTACAGAGCCAAAATTAGATAAAAAAATAGGAGTATTTGGAATTGGAGGAGTAGGCCACATGGCAGTACAGTTTGCTAAAATAGAAAAATGTAAAGTTATCGCATTCTCAAGAACACAAAATCACCTAGATGTTGCAAAAAGATTAGGAGCGATTGATGCAATGGTATTTTCTAAAGATCAAGAGGAGTTTCTACATAAATTAAAAGAAAACCATGGATTGCTAGATGCAGCAATTGTATTCGCCCCAGCAGATATTGTTACAGATACTGCAATAAAATCAGTGAAGAAAGGAGGAATAATTGTAATTGCAACAATAGGTAAGAATCCAGAATTTAGTGCATTTGAAGAAAAAACAATTAGAGGTACATTGATAGGATCAACAAAAGACATGGAGCAAGTAATCAAAATATGTGATGAAAATGATATTGAAGTAATTTATGAAACATTTCCTTTAGATGAAGCAAATGAGGCATTGCAGAAATTAAAAAATTCAAAAATAGATGCACGTGCAGTTTTAATTCCATAGATTTAGGGATACAATAAGGAAATCAGAATGAATTGTAAAAAATGTCACCATACAGATGAAGTTCATGTTCCAGATGAAAAAAGTAATTTAATGATAAAATTAGGAGAATGTAAAATTCCAGATTGCACATGTAAGCAATTCATCAATCCAATTGAAGAAATTGATGAAGATTTATTATGATAATTCTCAATATACAGATTTTTTTTAGATTATTCCCAAATCGCTTAACTCTTTTTGTATTTCTGAATCAATTCTAGCACCTGAACCACATTTACTACACATGCCTGTTTCATTTGGATCCTCAGAAAGCTTTTTTTCACATTCTACACATTTGTTAATACCTTTTTTGAATCCCATATCTCTTAGTAAATTATACAAGTTTTATGTATTTTGTATTAATGAAATTCAGTTGTAAGAATTCATATACGAAAAAAAAATAGAATAATCATGGATAAACACAAACCATCAGATGAAATGATAAAAGATTTAGATAATTTGTTATCAAAATTAAACGCTATGGAAATTGTCGCATCAGATGAACATCAAAAAAGTTCAGTAAAAGTCATGAGAGCATTAGTAGAAGGACAAATGCATTCAATTAATGAATTTCAGCATTTAAAAAAAGCAATAGACTTGCTAACATTGCAATTATTTGATGTGCAAAATAAAGTTAAGAATTAAGTCTAGTATCGCTTAACCCACAACCAGTACAACGATAAAGATTAGATTTTTCAAGAGTTTTTTCCAAATTCATTTCAGAACCACAGCATGCACAAATTATCTTATCAGAATTTACAGTAGGTTCATCTGAAACCCTTACAACATAATCAGGTTTTGGTTTAACAAGATCATCAGAATTACAATGGGGCCTGTATTGAGACAGTATTTTTTGAATTATATTTAATCTTTTTTTATCACTAGAGTCAAACAGTGGTAAAATTGCAAGGTGTAAAGATTGTTCAGATCCAGATTGTTTAAGCCAGCATTCGAATTTATCATGATCAGTAAAAAACGATTTATCATCAGTTTTTTCACAATCTCCAGCATAAATTATATCAAATTTATCCTTGTTTCGAGATAAAATCAAGTAGACCAATTTTTCCATTGGAGGGCCCCATTCAGTAAGTGGTATGGGACCAAGAAATTCATATTGTAGAATTTGAATGCTCAACAAATCTATTTGAAAGGACTCTCTTTTCTTTTTATCGGAAAAAACATACTAGTGTCAAAGATCGAAGAGTAAAAGACAGACTTGAAAAGATTAAATTCAAGGGTTTTTGATTCCACATAAATGAAAGATCCTAAAAATATGAGAGGCGTAGGGTATTCTATGATTCTTGTTTCAGCTAGCTTACTAGCAATTCTAATAATAGGAATAGCGATAGGGGAGGATGTTTTATTTGCAGATAATATGTCCAGAGACAGTACGGCACATTTCAACGAATGCAAGGCAAACGATTTCAAAACAGACGGATGTGAGATATACTGGGATAGAATTAACAATGAAATTTCAGGAATATACGTAGATTTAGAGAACTAAGTCATACGCATAATTAATTAAAAAACTAGAAAGAATTTTTTATGTCATTAGCTTGGTTTTGATAGATTTTTGCTTGTTTAGTATCTCCAAATTCATTCAGATAGATGTCAGCAAGTTGTTGAAATGAATAAAAATCAC
>JABHXI010000083.1 GCA_018657375.1 Candidatus Nitrosopumilus sp.
ACTTGTCTCTCCTGGGTTAACAGAATCAAAGTATGTTGCTGACATTTGTGATGCGTGCATATCGTTACCGTGACCAGTAACTTCATCTGCTGGAATTTCGAGTGTCATTTTTACAACGTCACCTTGTGTAACTCTTAATGTTGGTCCTGGGACTTGTCCATTAAAGGTCATGGCGTTGTAGGTTTTTCCTCCCATAATTGGAAGTTCAACACTTTCACCAGTTAGATTAAACTCGACGACAGTGCGTCCAGTATCTGCAAGTGCACCACAATCAGTTTCTGCGAATGCCTGAGGCATTACGAGTTGTAAACCGCCCATTTGGTGGATTTGTTCAAGTACGTTGGCATCCATTTTGTTGATGTCAAGTGCTTGTCCACTAATTTGGGTATTTGTGTATGTGCTTCCGAATAAGGTTGCTCCCATTACAGCTACTGCTGCAATTGTGAAAAGCATACTAGTTCTCTTATTCATGGTACAAGTTTAGAAATGTAATATAAATATCAAGCCAGCATTTTCATGGTGCTAACGATCTAATCTAGAGTTAAAATTAAAAATATTGCTTAAAATCACATTCTAGAAACACAGAACATGTAGAAAAGGAATGAATAATAGAAGTTAATTGATAAAGTCAACATGGAATTTAGATTAGATCAGGATTCTTTGGGAAAGGTCAAAATTCCAGCAGACGCATATTACGGAGCATTTACAGGAAGGGCCATCAAGCAATATCACGTTACAGGAAACAGATCCCACAAGAATTTAATCAACGCATTTGTTATGATAAAAAGATCGGCAGCAGTAGCCAACATGAAAACAAAAGCTATCGACGTAAAACGTGGAAAAGCCATAGTTTCAGCATGTGATAAAATATTGGCAGGAAAATTTATTGATCAATTTGTCGTAGATATGATAAATTCAGGTGCAGGAACTGCATTTAACATGAATACGAATGAAGTGATATCAAATGTAGCACTAGAAGTACTACACAAGAAAAAAGGACAACATGAATTTCTACATCCAAATGATCATGTGAACATGTCACAATCAAGTAACGACACATATCCAACTGCAATGCATGTTGCAATTTTGATGAATCTTAAAGAAACGATTCCGGCAGTTGAGATTTTAATTAAATCACTATCTAGAAAAGCAAAAGAATTTTCATCGTTTAAGAAAATTGGAAGAACACATTTGATGGACGCATTGCCAATTACACTAGGTAGTGAATTTGCAGCTTATGCTACATCAATTACAAAAGCCAAAAACAGCATCGTCTTAGCACAAAAAGAATTACAAAACGTAGCACTTGGAGGCACTGCAGTAGGCAATGGTGCAAACACACCAAAAGGGTATAGAAAAATTGCAATAGCAGAACTTGGAAAAATTTCCAAATTAACATTAAAGCCAGAACCAGATATGCAGTTTAGTTTACAAAGTAAATTCCCAGTTGCAAATGCATCAAGTGCATTGAAGAACCTGGCATTAGAAATTGGAAAAATTGCAAATGATGTCAGACTAATGGCATCAGGTCCAATTGCAGGGTTAGCAGAAATAGGAATTCCGGCAGTTCATGCGGGCTCATCAATTATGCCAGGAAAAGTAAATCCATCATTAGCTGAATGTATGAATATGATTTGTTTCAACATTATTGGAAACGATACAGCAGTGTCATATGCTGCACAGGGAGGACAGTTTGAGCTCAACGTAATGTTACCAGGAATGCTAAAATGCGTATTAGAGTCAACAGATATGCTAAAGAATTTCTTGCCAATATTTTCTGCAAATCTAATTGATGGACTCACAGCAAATAAACAAAAACTGCAAGAAAATATTGAAAATAGTCCAGTAATAGTAACACTGCTAACTCCAAAAATAGGATATTTGAAGTCAGCAGAACTTTTCAAAGAGTCACTAAAAACTGGAAAAACAATTAGAGAGTTAGTAGTTTCAAAAGAACTAATGAGCAACAAAGAAATCGATTCCCTATTCAAATAAATCATGGCAAAAATATTCGTGGAAGCATACGGGTGTTCTGCTAGTTTTGCAGATTCAGAAATGATTTCAGGATTAATTATCAATGGCGGACATACACTAGCAACTAATTCATCAGAATCAGATCTTAATCTTATCGTAACATGTTCAGTAAAAGATACTACCGCAAACAAAATGATGCACAGGATAAAATCACTAAAAACAAAACCGTTAATCGTAGCAGGGTGCTTACCAAAAGCAGAGCAGAGTAATGTTGAAAAATTTATAGAAAATGCAAGTTTACTTGGACCGAATTCGCTTGGTAAAACACTTGATGTGATTAATTCAACGTTAATGGGTAAAAAGCAGATTGCTTTAGAAGATTCGGACTTATCAAAAGTAGGACTACCAAAAGTTCGACTGAATTCAGCCGTAGGGATTGTAGAAATTGCAAGTGGGTGCATGAGTGAATGTACATTTTGTCAGACTAAGTTGGCCAAAGGGGATCTTACAAGTTACAGGTTAGGAGATATCGTAAGACAAGTTCAAACAGAAATTAAAGAAGGATGCAGAGAAGTGTGGTTAACATCAACAGATAATGGATGTTATGGGTTGGATATCGGAACGGACTTACCAACATTAGTAAATACAGTTTCAGAAATTCCAGAAAATTTTATGATCAGAGTTGGAATGATGAATCCAATGTATATGCCAAGAATAAAAGAAAAATTAATAGAATCTTATGATAATGACAAGGTCTTCAAATTTCTACACATCCCAGTACAAAGTGGAAGTAACAAAGTACTCAACGATATGAAAAGAGGTCATACGTCTGAAACATTCAGGGAAATTGTAAAAAAAGTAAAAGAAAGATTTGAAAATTTTACAATTTCAACAGACATCATAGTGGGATTTCCATCAGAAACAGAAGAAGACTTTCAAAAAACCATATCGCTGCTAGATGAAACAAAACCAGATGTAGTAAATTTATCAAAATATAGCGCAAGACCAGGTACGGATGCAGCAGAACTAAAACAATTAGATGCGACAGAAGTAAAACGAAGAAGCAAAATAATTTTTGAACAGATCAACAAAATATCCCTAAAAAGCAATGAAAAGTGGATCGGTTGGAAAGGAAAAGTACTGTTTGATGAAAATACAGAAGAAGGCATCAAGGGTAGAAACTATGCTTACAAACCTATTTCAGTCAATGATAAAGTCAGCATAGGTCAATCACACGTGGTTGAAATTACAAATGCCACCAGGAAAAGACTAATTGGTAAGATCGCAAGCTAAATTTTTTCGATCTAAAATTTGATAAAAAAAACGTCAGAAGGTTTTTTATGTAAATCACAGAATAAGATTAGAATGAGTTTTCAGGTAAAAGAACCGATTTTAGTAATAGGCTTAGGCGGGGTAGGCTCAAAATTAGCAAATGACGCAAAAAACAGCCTAAACTCAGATTGCTTAATGATCAGTAATGATTCAAAAGATTTTTCATCAGAAAATGAATCAATCCATGTTTCAACGGATTCAATAATTAATCCATCAGTTCAATTAATCAGAGGTTCAACTTACAAATTATCAAAAGAAATTAAATCTAAAATTTCACAATATTCAACCATCGTATTAATGGGTAATTTAGCTGGAAAGGCAGGTGCTGCAATAGCACCAGTAATTTCTGAAATGTGTAATGAAACAGACAAAGGCTTAATTTCATTTGTAGTAATGCCATTCAAATATGAAAAAGAAAGAATTTTCAATTCAGGAGTATCCTTGAAAAGAGTTAGAGAGAATTCACAGTGTACAATTGTATTAGATAATGATTCGTTACTTGACAGTAATCCAGATTTAACACCTAAAGCGTGTTACACCATTGCAAACTCTGCAATAATGCACGTAGTAAAATCACTTGAGACATCAAAAATTTCTTCTGAGACAAATATTCTAACTACGAGTAAAGATGGACAAAATATTGAAGACTCGCTAAGGGATTCATTAAAAATGCTTTATGAGAATGCACCGCCAAACGCAATAAAAAGTTCAATATTATACGTGTCAGGAGGAGACAACATACCAGTAGGAGTGATCAATTCAATTAAAAATATCACAGGCGGAATTACAAATGAATCAAATTCTAAAATAGAAATGTCATCATCAGATACATCCAAAGTTGTAATGCTGTCATCAGTTCAAGGAATGACAAAATTTGATAAATATGATCCATTAGGAATGATCCCACAAGAACAAACGCTGGATTGGAGCATACCAGATTGTAGCATAGATTGTAAATTAGACATGTATCAATTAGAATAATACGATATCAACCAGACATAATTAATTTAGGAATTTAAAACAATAATTTAATTTTTAATTGAATACGGAATTATCGTCTTTAGAATCAGACTCCACTATGGCTTTAATTTGGGAAGTGTCAGAACAATTTTTTTTGAATCCAACATTATGTTCTAAAATTTTAACCATGCCATATCTCCTATAACCAGATATAGAGTCATCATATTCTCTCTCATGTTTTGTTAAAACTACTGCTTTTACTTTTTTATCACATGTCTTGCAATAAACAAAAATTTCAACCATAGTTAGTTTTAGTGAATTAAACTTCAACTTAAGATTTAGCAAATTTGAAAACCTAGTGATAAACAACAAGGAAACGATGGAAAATAAAAAATCCATTACCCTCTATCATCCAAGTTTGCAAATGACAGTATTTTCTTGTTAAATTACTAATGTCAAAAAAATATTTAAGTATTATCTAGACTTCTTTAGCTGGTGATTCTTCTTGAGTAGAATCTACCTTGTCTTCAACTTTTTTTGTTTCTTTTTCAGGAGTTGCACTAGTTTCAACATCGTCAGCGAACAGTGAAACAAGTATGTATCCCTCGTCAGTTTTACTCATTCTAACTTTTATTTTTCTTGGAGGGTTACGAACGCCTTTGGACCAAATGTATCGAGCCAATTCTTCATCAATTTTAATAGTTTCAACTTTCATATGATGTCTGGCAAATTCTCTTATCATGTTAATAGCCCGAACGGCACGGTGTTGTGATTGTGAAAGCTTAACTTTACCTAATGGAATTGTATAAACACGTTCTAATTCTTGGGACAATTATCCTACCTCCACATCAGTTGATCTCCAAGCCCTTCTTTTAGGATTGGTTCTAACAGTTCTATTAGTTCTAAGAATGATCCAAGCTGGTACTGCAGATGTTTGCTTTGTCTTTTTTAACAAACGAATTTTTCTTGGAGATGATTTTCGTGCAGCCATAGATTGTCAGGCACGAAGAGCTCTTTTTAAATGAATCTCAGGACTTTAGAAGATTATCAATTTGTTCAAGCATTCTAGCAGACGCACCCCATACAATTTGGCTTTGATACTCAAAAGTACGCATTCCATCTACAGGGTTATGGTTTGGATCCAAGTCATCCGTCATCGTTTCCAGTAAAGGGTTTAAAGGAATATGAAAAATTTTTTCAACTTCAGAATTGGGCACAAGTAAAGGAATTTCTTCCAACACACAGACAAAAGGTAAAATCAGAAAACCAGAATTCAGCGTTTTTACAGGATCCAATTGACCCAATATTTGATCCCTAGAAATAGGAAGTCCAATTTCCTCATTAGTTTCACGCAATGCAGTTTCTAAAAGATCAGAGTCTATAGGATCAAGTTTTCCACCAGGAAATGAAATTTCACCGGCATGCAGTTTCATGCTTTTTGGCTTTTCAGTCATTATGATTTTTGGAGATGAATCATAAATTACAACAAGTACGGATGCCAATCTATAACCAACAGTATCTTTAATCTCGGGAACTATTGAAGTAGAGAAAATAGATTTTAAATCATCTAACAAAATACCATATCCATCATAATCATACAAGGGGTTTAGTATTCAAAGGTTTTAACCAAGTAAAGAAAAAATGAAAATATGACAATTAGGTATGAAGCAAATCCACCCAAAATATTGCCAGATGTAAATACAGATGAATCAATAATAAAATTTATTGAAAAAATGAAAATAATTTCAAAAAAATGTGATGCGATTCACATTACAGAAAATGTGTTAGGACATCAGAGAGTATCTCCAATTAAAGTAGGGAAAATAATTAAAAAAGAAATTCCAAACATCCCAATAACAGTTAGCTTAAGAGTAAGGGACAAGAGTGAAAAAGAAATAATAAAATTTGTAGATAATTGTGTTTCAATAAAAGTTACAGGTATTTTGATACTCATGGGAGACCCAACACAATCAGGCACTGGAGATTCAGGCCAAGTTCCAAGTGCAGTAGTTACAATGTTAAAAGAAAAAGGATATGATTCAAAGATTGAGATGTATCTTTCAATTTCAAATAAACCAAATTTTTCAAAAATTGGAAAAAAACTTAGAGCAAATCCCAAGGGGTTCATGACTCAGGCTGTTCAAAACATACAACAAGTTCAAAATCTTTCAGGTAATCTAAAACAATTTTCAATCATTCCAATTATTTTATTTCCATCTGAAAAAAATCAAAAATCAGCAGATTTTCTAGGATTGAATTTATCAGAATATGGTAAAGAATTCGATAAGTTTGTAAAAGAAACACACAGAATTACAGGAGATGTGTTAATCACATCACCAAATGACTTCAATGGTTTAAACGAATATTTAAAAAATAATTTTTAATTAAATTACAAAATATTTAGCATCTGGATGATGAATTACTATTGCAGCAGTAGATTGTTCAGGAATAATTTGTCCAGATTCAGTTAGAGTCATTCCAGATTTTTCAGGTTCTAAAAGTTTCCAGACCAAATGATGTTGAGAAACATCAGGACAACTAGGAAACCCCCAACTGTATCTCAGTGCACCCTTCACTAAATTTAATTCAGATTTTATTTTTTGATTAATCCATTGTGCTAAAGCTTCTGCAAGTTCAACTGCCAACCCATGCAAATAATATGCATCAGTATACTTATCCTCATCATTCCAAGTTTCCAAAACATCAGAAACTTTTGTTCCTACAGTTACAGATTGAAATGCCACAACGTCATCAGTGCCAAAATAATCAGTCAAACACAAATGTTCAGGCTTTGTAGAACGAGGAAAATCAAATTCTACATCATCACCAGAAGGATTTTCAACTAATAATTTCTGACCGGCATTATGACATTTAAAATAACCATACACGACTTCAGGTTCAATTAATTTATCACGAATTATTCTAATTTTCCATTCAGTGAGTAATTGCTCATGCTCTTCTTCAGATTCAGCACCAGCTTTTCCTCTCAACCCCCAGGATAGTTTGAATAGAGATTTTTTATCAATCATTGTCCAAACTTCACCCATATTGATTTGATCTAATTTTAAACGAATAGGTTCGCCGATAATTTTAGGAGTAGGAGGATTAACAGTTTGAACATTGCTTCTAGGAAGAGTGGAAGGATCAACAGGAGTGTTTGTTCTTTCTTTCCAATTTTCCAATTTTGTTTTCCATTCTTCCAAAAGTTTAGGCTTGTCATCAGAAATTAAAGTATCCATAGTTTTTAGACCTTCGAACATAGTATTACAATAAAATACACCTGGATCATAAATTCCACCTTCTTTTGCAATTCGATTAATGTAATTGCTGTTAATTGCAGCTCCGCCACAAAGAATTGGAACAGTCATATTATTTTTTCTGGCATGCTCCACAAAAAACTTCATTTGTTTAGAAGTTGAAACTAATAATGCAGAAAGACCTATCGCATCAGGTTTTACTTCATCAATTTTTTCTAAAAATTTCTGAAGTGGAACTTGTTTTCCCAAATCATATACAGAATAACCATTATTTTGAAAAATAGTTTTTACTAAATTCTTACCAATGTCGTGAACGTCACCATACACAGTTCCTAAAACAAGTGTTCCCTTACTTGTTCCCTCTTCCTTAACCAAATATTTTTCAAGTTCACCAACAGAGGCTTTCATACATTCAGCAGATTTTAAAACAAAAGGTAAAATCAATTCCCCAGATCCAAATTTATCACCTACTTCCTTCATCGCCGGAAGTAAATCCTCATTGAGTGTCTTAATTGCACCAGGATGTGTCACATCTTTAGGTAGATCTAAGCTCAAAAGTCCATCATTATTTTGAATTAAATCAGTTTTATTCAATTTGTCAGCGATTGCTGAAACAACATCATTTTGAATTCCATCTTTGAGTCTATGTACAATTCTAAAATTAGCACGTTTACCAGGAGGCCAAGTAGGATCAACATCAACTTTTTTTGCAGTAGCAGTACTTTGAGGTCCTGCTTTTTCAAAGTATGAAATTAAGTCTGCTAATGCATCAGGGTGAGAATTAAAAATCAAATCCTCAGCAAGTTTCTTTTCTTTTGCATCAATGTCGCCATAAGGAATAATTTCTTTTGCATTTACAATTGCTGAATCAAGTCCAACTTTTACAGCATGATGTAAAAATATAGAATTTAGAATTTTTCTAGCATAAGGCATTAATCCAAAACTAATATTGCTTAAACCCAAAGTAGTAAAACAATTAGGAAATTTTGCCTTAACAAGTTTAATTCCTTCCAAAGTATTTTTACCAGCATCAAGAAATTCATCCTCCCCAGTTGCCAAAGTAAAAGTTAGCACGTCAAAAATAAATTGTTCAATTTTTAATCCGTAACTTTTACCAGTTTCATAAAGTAATTCAGCAGTCTCTACTTTCTGGTTAGGTGTTTTTGCCATTCCATTTGGACCAATACACAAAGCTATTGCAGGTAAACCATATTTTGCCATTATAGGAGCTAATTTTTCAAACCTACTCCCATCACCTTCCAAGTTAATTGAATTAATGATAGGCCTACCAGGGATTTGTTTAACAGAAGATTCTATCACATCAGGATCTGTAGAATCAATCACCAAAGGAGCATCAATTTCTAAACTCAATTTTTTAACCAAAGTTAACATGAATTCACGTTCATCAGAACGCTCAGTGGTAGCAACACACACATCTAAACAATGTGCACCATCTTCAGCTTGAATTCTTGCCAAATCAACTAAACCGTCAAAATCATCAGCAAGAACTAGTTTTTTGGCTTTTCGAGAACCTTGAGTGTTGATTCTTTCTCCAATAATCAAAGGTGCAGGAATTTGTTTAAGGTCAACTGCTTTCAATGCAGAACTTACTCTTGGAACGGTCATACTCTAAAATCACATCAGTTTTGCTAAATACTTAACCCTTGATGGAACCGGCTTTTTCGTCAATAATTCTTCGTAAAGATTTGATATGTTCAGGATTTGTGCCACAACATCCGCCAATAATTCGAACTTTATTGTATTGGTTAAGAAAATCACCCAAAGCATCTGCCATTTTTTCAGGAGTCATTTTGTAAACAGCTTGTCCGCCCTGATTTTCAGGCATTCCAGCATTTGGAACAACTAAAAGATTATGTTCATTTTGTTCATCAAGCCATTGAACACTAGGATTCATTTCAATTGGACCAGTAGAACAATTTAATCCAAATACATCAATACCCATATCAGAGACGGTCGTATATGCAGATTGAATATTTGTACCTAGTAACATTTTCCCATATTGATCCAAAGTAGTATTAGAAATAATTGCTACCTTCTTTCCAGTTTTAGACATGGCATTATGGCATGCTTCAATAACTAATTTTACTTCTAAAATATCCTGACTTGTTTCAATTAGTAACGCATCAACTCCACCAAGAATCAAGCCTTCAGCTTGTAACTCAAAAGCTTCACGAATTGTGTCAAGAGGTATTTGTCCCAAGTCAGGATCATCGGAACTTGGCAAATAACCCGTCGGACCCATAGAACCAATTACAAATCTAGTAGTATCAGAATATTCAGCGCACACTTCAGATGCAAGAAGTGCAATTTTTTTATTGAAATCAATAGTTTGATCTCCAAAACCATATTCATCTAATTTTATTTTATTAGAACCAAAAGAATTTGTTTCAATACAATCAGCACCAGCATCTAGATAATTTCTATGAATTTGTTTTATCCAGTCGGGATGAGTCAATATCAAGCCATCATTAAAACCGTCTTGATTATTTGGAAAATCTTCAGGAGTAGGATCATATTTTTGAATTTCAGTACCCATAGCTCCATCAAAAAGTAAAATTCTAGTTTTCAATGCATTTAAGAAAGATTCTTTTTCAATCAATTGATTTTAAAAAAATACTTGCTCAGTTTAACTCTTTTCAGATAAAAATAGAAAAAAAGTCTCAATTGTGAACGTATGTTGAAATTAGGTTGAATGAAAATTTATCTATATTTATGTCAAAGTTACAAGTAAACAACTTAGTTCGTAGTGCAACATTCTTTCAGCATGCAGGAATTTCAATTGTATTTGTATTCATGCCCATTATTGCAAAGGGCGTGACAGATTCAATTTTTGAAATTGGATTGCTAATAGCTTCATTTAGTTTTGCACAAATTTTATCAGAAATGTATTTTGGAAGATATTCAGACAAAAAAGGAACTAGACTCAAATTCATCAGAATTGGCTTCATAGGTTGCGCTATAGCATTCGGATTACATTATTTTGCGGACGATCTGTCATTATTTTTTCTAGTAAGAATCGCTGCAGGGATTGCAAGTGGAATAATGATTCCAGCAATGATTGCGTATACATATGAAGCAAATATTGATAAAAAAAGAGCTGCCACAGTAATATCATTTCATGCTTTAGGATGGTTAGCAGGGATTGCCGCAGCAGGGATTGCAAGCGAT
>JABHXI010000084.1 GCA_018657375.1 Candidatus Nitrosopumilus sp.
AGGTGAAGTTATCTCTTGCACTTCCAATTCTAAATCAGCAATTCTACTCTTTACATTTGAAATTTCAGATTGTTCGTGGGTTACATGCTCAATTACCTCAGTTGTGCATGATTTCACAGTTTCAAATGTTGCATCAGAGATTTCATTACTCTTGAATTGTACTTTTGCATCAAACGATAACATTTTTGCAGACTTCATTTGTTCATCTAACTCAATCAATCTTACCTCAAGTTTAGTTTTGATTTGATATTCCATTTCATCTAAGGATACAAGTTTTGACTTGTATTTTTCATGAATGATTTCAGCGTCTGCTTTCATATCATCATTTTCTGAAACAATATCCATCAATGCTTTTAGACGACGTAGAGTTAGTTGTTTTTCACGAAGTAGTTTTTGTGAGTCAAGTCTCCATTTTGGAATGAAGATTACAGTTTCACCTTGGACTACAAGTTGCTCGTATTGGATTTGCTGTAATCCTTGAGAACCGCAATCAATACCGACGGATTGAATACTACCGTCAATTTCAGTGATTGTTCCTATGACTTTACCCATGAATGTTCCGTACATGTCTTTGACGTTTTTACCGATTATTTCGGTATCATTGTTTGTCATGGTAGTTACTAATCAGATTTGTATAACCCATAAAGTGTAAGTAATCTTTTTAGTTTTAGTGAGATTAAATTAACAAACTTTGGACAATGGGCTCAAGAGTAATTTTAAAATTCAGAGTTTTTCAGGAATAATTATGATTCAAAGAGAAGAACTTGAACAAATTCTTAATTTTGTCGCAAGCAGGTGGAGTAAAACAGTACAAGAGCCAGACAACAAGGCAATGGAAAGTCTGCCAAATGATTTTTGGATGAATTCAATTGGGGGCAAGACGGCAAAAGGAGGTCACTGGATTACAACAATTATGTACACTGAAAACGAATCAGACGCTGCAGGATTTAAAGAAGTTCTGCTAAGATGGCAGACCAAAGGCAACGATAAAAATAAAGAAAAAGGTCCCGATCTAATTCAGATTGGAAAAAAGAAATAGAGTATTAATAATTGTAAAATAAGTTATACGTATTGCCAGAATTTACAATTAAAGAAAGAAAAACATTATCAGATCATTTTTCAAATACCGAGGATAATGTGTTTGCAATCATCACTCCGCGTCAAGTTGATCGCGGGGCATTGATGTCAAGGTATAGCAGAACAGACAAAAGCATGAGAAAAATTTTTCTGGATGAATTTTTAAAAAATAAAAACAGGGGGGAGGAATTTTACGACAGAGTACTGCTAGAATACGGAGATGATTCGGTTGCAGAGCTTGGAGAAGCGCAAATTGCAATTGAGGGTTTGTCAAACATCGCAGTAAAAAAAATCGAAGACAGAAGAATAGGACTGTCATATTTAGAAAAATCTTCGCGGTATGTCACATGGAATAAAAAAGAAAATGGAAAATACAGATTTTACAGAGACGAGAAAATTATGAATTCAAAATTCGCAGACATGTATGAGGATAGCTGCAATTTTTCTTTTGATGTTTATTCTAAGAACATTGAACCGATGGTAAACTACATCAGAGAAAAATATCCGATTGAAAAATATAGTTTCAAGGATTCGACAGACGGAAAACAAAAACTATTCAATAAATTAAAAATAGAAGGGGACATAAAATCTGCAAATTTAATTTACAGGGGTTCAACCAAGGCAAAGGCATTGGACATTTTACGAGGTCTGCTGCCAGCGTCGACTTTGACGAATGTCGGGATTACAGGAAACGGAAGAGCGTTTGAGTATCTTTTGACGGTGTTGGGCTCATCAGAGCTGGATGAGGAGCAAAAATTAGCCTCAAAAATTAAAAAAGAACTAGAAACAACGATAAAATCATTTGTCAAAAGAGCAGATGACAAGTATGGAAAAGCATACCAGCAATACCTAAGGGATGTAAAAAATAAATCCAGAGCAATCACTCTAAAAGAAATTAAATCAACTCCAACCACAGGGGCAATAACAAAATTAACAGACCATGAATCAGAAAAACAGGCACTCGATAAAATTATCACTTCAATAATGTACGAGCAATCACCAAGTACGTCATATCAGAACATAATGCAGCAGGTTAAAAAAATACCCGCAGAGAGAAAAATTAAGATCATACAGGAATTTACAAAAATAAGATCAAACAGAAGACACAGGCCATCCCGTGCGTTTGAAAATACATACTACACATTTGATTTATGTAATAATTTTGGAATGTTCAGGGATCTGCACAGACACAGAGCACTTACGTTAGAAAGACAGATGCTAACAACTGATCACGGGTATCTTTTACCAAAAGAAATTAAGACGTTGGGACTTGAGAAGGATTTCAAAGAATGTATGAATAATACAAAATCTACTTTTGAAAAAATTAGGAAAAAAAATCCAGAGCAAGCTCAGTATGCAGTAAATTTTGCATACAACTATCCATACTTTATGAAATTAAATTTAAGAGAAGCATGTCATTTAATTGAATTAAGAACGATACCACAGGGACATGTGGATTATAGACGTGTTGCACAAGAGATGTACAAGCAGATTAACAAGGTTCATC
Source organism: Candidatus Nitrosopumilus sp. (assembly GCA_018657375.1). Lineage (GTDB taxonomy): Archaea > Thermoproteota > Nitrososphaeria > Nitrososphaerales > Nitrosopumilaceae > Nitrosopumilus. The sequence continues at coordinate 2,585 of JABHXI010000084.1, forward strand.
CAAACTTGAGTAAAATTATGAAATTTGTAGATTTAAAAGAATATGATCTGGAAAGATTTGAAGCTGAGAAAAGAACGGAAGAAAAGAGAAAAAAATAGACAATATTCTAATAGCAATAAAACGGATAAAGAGCATGGCAGAAAAAATTGTAAAAGATCCACAAGAATGGAAAGAGCAGTTAACTCCAGATCAATATGAAGTATGCATTAAACACGGAACTGAGCCGCCATTTTCAGGTAAATACAACGATAGCAAACTAGAAGGTTCTTTCAAATGCGTTTGTTGCGGGGAAGAATTATTTTCATCAAACGCAAAATTTGATTC
>JABHXI010000085.1 GCA_018657375.1 Candidatus Nitrosopumilus sp.
AGAAAGTAAAAAAGAAAAACTGTCATTAGCAGATAATGAAAACCTAGAACAAATATCACAAGTAGATGATCATACAAAATTAATTTTTGACAACATTTTGAAATTAGAATTAGAAACCAAAGGATTTGACGAAGGGGAATTTAAAAAACTCAAGGAGAGAATAGTGGAAAAACGAAGTAATCTATCTCAAATTGATCAAAGGATGGGGGGAGTCTTAGAGAAAATAGAGAAAGCTAAAAAACAATCGCAAGTTATTGAAAAATCAATTGTAGAACTTGAAAAAGTGAAAAAATACATGTTAAGATTAGATAAAATTCAGAGCAATGTCTTCAGCAGAGATGGATCAGTTGCAATAAGTTTAAGATCATGGGCATTAAATTCAATTTCAATTAAAGCATCAGAATATCTATCAATTTTGAATACAAAAATTCAAAGAATAGCATTATCAGAAAAAGCCAAAAACGTATCTATCGCATGTCATTCAAAAACAGAAATCTTGGAATTAGAATCTCTAAGCGGTGGAGAAAAAGTAAGTGTGGCGTTGGCTTTACGATTAGGAATGGCAAGTTTACTTGGTGCATCAAATCTAAATTTAATGATACTGGATGAACCAACAACGCATCTGGATACTGAAAGAAAGAAATCATTGGTAGACGTATTATCACAATTATCAAGAATTGAAAAATCGCAATTGCCAATGCAATTTTTAATCATTACTCACGATGCAGAAATATTCGAGAATTCAAATGTCGAACAAATATACAAATTCGAATCAAGAGAGGAAGGAAGTAGAGTTACAGCACTTTAGGGAATAATTCTACTTTATCCATCATGAATTTTAAAAATTCAGGTAACATCTTTTTCCCATCATATTTCAAATTCCATTCTTTAACAAGTTCATCATAGAATTCCCATTCAGATTTATCTTCTTTGAGATGCGGTATCATCATTTTCTCAAATGCATCAAGATTCCAATCAGTTGGGCACATTATATCACTCATCTGGGATAATTTTCCATCCTTCATTTCAAAAGGATACGATTTACACACGCCAGGCTTGAAGTCATTAACTGTGCACCTAAAGACTTCGTCAGTTTCTTCAAGGAATTCACACGCGCCATTTTTTTGTTTCAAAGCAAGATCTACCAAGCCTTCTTCCACTTTAATTCCAAGAGAATAGTCCTTTGCACCAATTAATTGTAAAAAACTTTCAGGTTTCAAATTTAATCCAGTTGAAAGTCGATAAATATCATGAGCGTTAACAAATATGGTGTATTCTTTACAGCAATCAGTATGACATGAAACACATGGAAATTTAGGTGAATTATCGATAACGGATGTCATGTATTGTGAAATAAATTTTAAGTATTAAATGTGTAAAAAATTATTCTACAATAATTGTTCCTTGCATCCAGGTATGGAGTAAACAATAGTATGGCACTTCACCAGTACTTTCTGGAATCCATTCAAAAGAGTCATCTGCGCTCATAATACCAGTATCAAAGGTTCCACTAGGAGAAGGAGTAAATCCATCAACACTTCCGGCGGTAAAGGAATGCATTGCTGCGGTTGAATCAGAATTAATCATCGTTATTACATCACCAACACTTACAGTGACAATACTAGGAGTGTAGCAATCCAAGGATGCTTGACAATCCATACTCATACCAGAATTATCAGAAGTTTTAATTTCAGTGCTTGTTGCAGTTTGTGCTGCAATCACGGGAGTGATTGTAAACGTAGTTTCAATACCTTTAGGACCAAAAATATCATCACCATGACCTAACCCCTGAACAACAACTTGGATTTGAATTAAAGAATCATCCAACACACTACTTTCATGAATAGGATATTTTCCAGGGTGACGATGTGATGCAGGATCTGAAAGAATTGAATCAGAATTTTGAGTAGCAAAGATATCATAATTTACATGGTCAACAACATTTCCATCGTCGTCCTTAAATTCAACTTCAAGAACTAGAGAATCACCCACGTTTGTAATACTTGGTAAAATACTAGGATTAACTGAAAGTTGGCTTAGGTCTTCTTCAATTTGAGCAATTTTAGTTTCAGGAACTACCATTGCACGAGATTCAGGTGCTTCTTGAGGATCAAGAACTATCAGAGCAAGAGATGCTGCAACCAGTAATCCAACAATTGCTATTAAGCCATATGTAAAGTTCATCTCTCATCCACCTGTTAATTTAGCAAATTTGTCATTCTTACTTAATGTTTCCATAAATTCAATATTAGATAATGC
>JABHXI010000086.1 GCA_018657375.1 Candidatus Nitrosopumilus sp.
TTATTACCAGAATGAACGAATTCGCTCTACAGTTCGATATCTATCGTGTAGAAGGAATCCAGACATTAATCCCATTACTGAACCAAATATTACATGTAAGAATGCAGAATACCACAATACGAAATCATTGTTTGCAATTAGTTCTAGCAGTGCTTCTTTTTCTTCAGGTAGTATATTCAATAATGAATCAGTTGAAGTAAGTTCAGACTCTAGAATTGGCATCATCACCATACTATGTAATGGTAAGAACGCCAAACTAAATACAATTGCACCAGTAATTGCACCAGTTAAAATTCCCTTTGGAATTGTTACAATTCTAAAAGTTCTCCAATATGATGCGGCCAAATTAAAACTGATACCAATTAACGCTGCAACTACCATGTGCATCATTAAACCGATTCCAACTGCAGCTAATCCTTCAACTCCCATCGGAATACCTATTGTTTTGTAGAAAGTTCCATGTGGAATGTTTATCTGTTGATCAATTGAAAGGAATGACGAAAATATTGCACATCCGGCAACTAACCCAGCTCCAAAGCCCACTTTTACAGTCCCAAATAGACCTTCAGAGTGATTATTTTGTGAACTCATCTATCAATCTCTAGAGGGGGTATTTTATAAAGTAATACAAGGCTAGAGGGATCAATTCTTAAGATAAATTGAGAATTATACATAATTCAAAGATCCTCGCCTAGAAAATCAAAGTAAATAGAAAACTGAGATTAAAAACTAACAGTCGTGTTCAAGTGGCTCTTTATCTCGTATTTTTTCCAAAGTTTGACGAATTTCTTTCAAAGCCCAATCAATGTCTTTAAAATCATCAGAGGATAAGGAATTTTTCCATTTATCTAAAACGGTATTAGCAATTTCCGAACAATTGTACAATAAATTCCAATAAGGATGATGCTCAGCTGTAGTATATGCCAATTCAGCCATGTCGTTAAGACCATTCTGAGCTCTAGCCAAGGAAGTCATTTTTGCGCCAAATATTTTGACAATATTATTTTCAAGGTCTTCCTCAATCTTCAGAGGAATGTCAGGATGATATTTTTTTACTAAATCAAATAGATCTTGACGAAAGTTTTCAAAATCAGTCATGACAGCAATCTCTGATGTTCTGCCAGCATACATCTATTAAAAATAACAACAATTCCAGATTTTCTAGCTAATTCTTCAGAATCAGAATCATGAATTCCTTCTTGTAGCCATATCACTTTGGGTTTTTTCTTAATACAATCATGAATAATTGAAGAAATTTGATCCGATGGCCTAAACACATCAATGATATCGACAGGACCATCAATTTCAGCAACAGACTCATAGCAACACATATTCAAAATTTTATCAGCTGTAGGATTTACAGGAGTAACACCATATCCATTGTCAATCAGATATTTTGGAACGTAATGAGCAGCTTTTGAGGGATGCTTAGACATTCCAATTACAGCTACATTTTTCAAAGATAAAACGTCAATTATTTTTTCATCTGAATGAGAATCGGTATCCACAGAAATATTTCAATAATGTCGCATATAATTTTTGAATTAATTAATGGCACTAGTAAAATAGATACAAATACAATAAATGGTAAAAAAAAATGGAAAAACTATTGACAAAATCAATTCTAGTAACAGGCGCAACAGGATTCATAGGTTCAAGATTAGTCAATTCATTGATAGATAAAGGATACAATGTAACTAGTCTGATTCGTAAAGGGAAAAAAGGAAATTTAAAATCAAATATAATTTATGGGGACATAACAGACGAGAGGATAGATTTTAAAGATTTAGAATTTGATTGCGTGTTTCATCTTGCATCACACACGCCATTAGAAAAAAATAAAAAAATATTAGAAAAAGTAAATTTAGAGGGAACAAAAAAATTATTCAAAGAAATTAAATCAATAACAAAATCAATAATTTACATTTCGGGTTTAGGAGTGTATGGGGAAACAGGTGAAACAGTAATAGATGAAAGTCAGAAATATAATCCAAATACAAATTTTGTTAAAATTAGACTAGATGCAGAAAAGTACTTGAAAGAAAACTCACTAGAACATAAAATAGATTTTGCAGTTGCACATTTTGGAGACGTCTATGGGGAAGAGGGGTGGTTTTATGAGATGCTTATCAAAAGATTGAAAAAAAACACGTTTAGAATGCCCAAGGGCGGAGAGTATCACAAATGTTTTGTTCATGTAGATGATGCAGTAGGAAGCATGATTGCAATACTGGAGAAAGAATCATTTGGAGAATCATTCATTATTGCAGACTCCATGCCAGTAAGTTTTAAAGAATTTTCAAATTTTGCAGCAGATCAAATAAGCGCAAAACATCCAGGAAGTGTTCCAGTATTTTTGGCAAAGGCAGTACTAGGATCAGATTTGATAAAACTACTAACCACACCTATCAAGGTATCCAATAAAAAAATATTAAAAATATATGATTTCAAATATCCAAATTACAAAGACGGAATTAAACAAGTCACCTCAGAATTAAAATCAAAAAACATGATCTAGTTATAATCAGAGAGTTTTTTAGGCATAAAAAAAATATGACCATATGCAAACAGAGCCAAAAGATGTCATCATATTAGGATCAATTAGAAGGGGCAAGAAAAAATTTTCAGCCATACAAAATGAAACAAAAATCAATCCAGAAGAATTAAATTCAATTTTAGAAGAATTGGAAAATAAAAAATTTATCAGGGTTGAAGAATCAAAAGGGTGGTTTGGGAAAAAAATAGAATTAAAAATAACGGATAACGGTTCAAATGAATTAGATAAAAAAATTATAGAAATACAATCCAAATGGAAAGAAATGCAAGTGCTTTATCAAAACGGAGATAAACAAAAACTTCAAGAAAAAATGGAAGAAAATAAATCATTTTTGCCAAGCATGATGTTTTTTGGCGTAATGGACATGATGATGTTTTCAATGATGTTTAGCATGATGGGTGTTGGAATGTCAGATTACGTTTCACAAGAAAACATGAGCGATAACGGCATGGAAGACGGAGGCATGGAAGACGGAGGCATGGAAGACGGAGGATTTGATTTTGACATTGGATTCTAGAGAGTATTTTATACTTGAAGAAGAAACAACAGTTAATTGATTTATAATTCATTTGACGATACAGGATTACTTAGGGTTCTAACATTTTTAAAAACACATGACACAGAATATCTTTCAGGTCAAGATCTTAGTGATGTTTTACGGATCAGCAGAGTTGCAGTTTGGAAACACATTAAAAAAATCCAAACGTTAGGATACACAATAGAA
>JABHXI010000087.1 GCA_018657375.1 Candidatus Nitrosopumilus sp.
GTAGAGCCAAGTAAAAACAAAAACATAATCACATATTTAACTTTCAATTTATGACTTGTTTCAGTAATTCCAGTTATTAAATTACACTTTAATTTTGAAGAAATAAAGCAGATTTTTTAGAATAAATTGAAATCTAGATGAATTTAAGTAAAGTAAACACAAGATTCAATGTATGAGTTGTTCTGGAGAAATTGTGGATAAGGATGATGACGATTTAATCCAAATTAGACCAAGCATAGTGGCTCAACTAAAAAAAGCAAAGTACGGAGTGGCAGATCACTCAACAGTGGAATTATGTCATTGGACCAAAAAATCATTTAAACATGAAGGTAGTTGTTATAAGCACAAATTTTATGGAATTTCGACTCATCAATGTATGGAGTTTTCTCCAGCAGGAATGTATTGTGAAAATCGTTGCGTATACTGTTGGAGACCAATGGAATTTTATGATTCAATGAAGATGGAACCAGAACAAGTTGCAGAGCCTGAACAAATTGTAACAAAATTGATGGCAGAAAGGAAAAAATTAATCGATGGATTTTATGGAGATTCAAGAAATGACAAACAACGGTTAGATGAATCACTATTACCAAGCCACTATGCAATTTCACTTTCAGGGGAACCTACAATGTATCCAAAACTACCAGAACTAATTAAATATCTAAAAACACTTGAAGCGACAAAATCAATTTTCCTTGTAACAAACGGACAAGAACCGGACATGATTCAAAAATTACAGGATGAAGATGCATTGCCAACACAACTGTATCTGTCAACTAATGCTGCAGATTATAAATCATTTTTAAAAATAAACAAACCAAAATACGATGATTCGTGGGAAAGATGGAATAGAACACTAGACATGTTAAAAGATTTGGATACAAGAACAGTTCTGCGAATTACATTGATTAGAAATTATAATGATCAAAAGGAAATGATACCAGCATTTGCAGAGATGTTTAGAAAAGCTAGTCCACATTTTATTGAAATTAAATCTTACATGCACATCGGACGTTCAACTAATAGATTAGAACATGAAAATATGTTAGAGATGTCAGAGGTAAAAAAATTTAGTGAGCAAATAGCAAAAGAAAGTAAAATATTTTCAATCATGGATGAAAGTATTGTTTCAAGAATATCAATATTACAAAACAATGAAAGATTCATTGATCGTTGGATCCCTACTTATTCAAATACCAACTAGAAAATTTTTTTAATGCTTTGTATCTGTGTGAAAGATTATTTTTATCAATTAATTCAGCAAAAGTTTTCTTTGTATTTTTTGGAATAAAAATAGGATCATATCCCCAACCTGTACCTTTTTTAGATTTAGATATGTTACCATCAAGTCTTCCCTCAAAAGATTCTAAATTTTTTTTATCACAATATGTAATATTTGAAATAAATTTTGCACCTCTATTTTTTTTCAATAAATCAAGAATCCCTTGATTTCCAATAGTTTTATGCACGTAAGAAGAGTAAGGACCAGGAAATCCGCCTAGAGAATCAATGTAAAGTCCATCATCCTCAACAATCAAAGGTTTTTTACATTTTGAAAATGCATCCTGTGCTTTTTTTAATGCAATTTCTTTAATGGAATTTGATTGAATTTCCTCCAAGTTTAATTTAAAAAATTGAATCGATATATCAAAAGACTCTAGAATTACTTTAGTCTCTTTAAATTTATGTATGTTTGAAGATGCAAAAAGTAAATCAGACAACTTCAGCATACCTGCCACGACTTTCGATATCTGAAACTAGTTTTACAATTTTAGTTTGACAAGTGACACCAACAACGGATTTGTATCCTGCTAGAAAATTTTTCCAACAAGATTGCATAATTTTTGCATGTGCACTGTTAAGAATTTCTTTTATTAAACGTAAATCAACTGCATGATCTTCAGGTTTTATTGTGTTTTGAGAAAGTCCAAAATCAATCATGTAAATAACATTTTTAAATAAAATAAAATTTGATGTCGTTAAATCACCATGCATGACTCCATTTTTATGCAATAATCCAACCAGTTTTCCAATTTCTTTAGATGATTGAATAATTTTTAATTCAGATAAATCATGTACCGGTTTTCCAGGAATTTCTTGCATTACAATCATAGTTTTTTCTAAATCAACAAAATAAACAAGGGGTGAAGGAATTCCAAAAGATTTTACTTGTGAAAGTATTTGTGATTCTTTAATTGTTCTTTGCTTACGTATTTTTGAATCAAGTGATGAATTTCTATAATTTTTAATTTTTCGAATTTTAAAAATAGATTTATAATTTTTCCATATACCCGTGTAAATATCAGCCTCAGCGCCTTTTTTGATTAATTTCACTAACATTATATCCAAAAGAATTCAATAAAAATTAATCATGGAAGACGGAGAGAAAAGAGTCAAACAAGAAGATTGTAATGAAGATAATCTGGGTCCAGGTATTTTGACATTAACAAATAAAAGATTAGCATTTGATAAAACAAAATCAAGAATAATGGACTTCACAAAAAGTATGGGAGAAACAGTATTGGACATTCCATTGGAAGACGTGACTAAGAGTTGGAAAGAAGGACTATTCATAAAAAAAGTATGTTTTACAGCAAAAACTAACGAGGGTGAGCAGACATACAAGTTTGGAGTTTTCAATACAAAAGGCTGGCTAAAAAGTATCGAGCAAGCGATAAAAGAAAAAGAAACTCAATAATCCACTCTAACTGAATCTAATCTCCAAGATTGAGTTACAAATGTATCTTTAAGTAAAACACCTTCTCTAACTTGTGATTCTAAAAGTCCGGTCCAACATATTTGACTACCACAATCTCCGGCATATTGTAATGGCACAACAAAAAATTTGCAACCATGTCTTTTACATACATCTTTGAGCATTGCAGATAATCTTTTGTTAGCTGCAACACCGCCAACAATCATTAATTCTTTTTTAGATGTAAACGACAAAGCACGTTCTACAGTTTCACTAATCATTGCAAACGCAGTTTCCTGAAGTGAATAGCATGCATCAGTTTTACTTTTTTGAGAAACAGATTTTGTTGCAGATAGTAATCCAGAAAAGGACACATCATTTCCTTTTACAGAATAAGGCAACGAAACATAATTAGAAGAAGTAGATGCCAACTCCTCAATATTCTTTCCACAGGGGGATGCAAATCCAAGTGATCTGCCAAATTGATCAAGTAACTGACCTAATGTAATATCCAATGTCTCACCAAAAACTCTCCACTGCTTATCAAGAAATGAAAGAAGCATGGTATGTCCACCAGAGACTAAAAGAACTAAAGGATCACGTGCACCAGTAAGTAATTTTCCTAATTCAATATGACCAATAGCATGATTTACAGGATAAATTGGAATTTTATAAAATGAAGAAAGAGATCTTGCAACTACAGCGCCTACACGAAGACAAGGTCCCAATCCAGGACCGGCGGCATATGAAATTATATCTAAATCTTGAACAGAAACATTTGCATCTTTAAGACATTCAGATAACACAGATGCACTATTTTCAATATGATGACGAGATGCTTCTCTAGGATGAATACCTTGTCCAGCTTCTGGGCGAAAA
>JABHXI010000088.1 GCA_018657375.1 Candidatus Nitrosopumilus sp.
ATAAACGGAGATTTAGTATTAGGAGGAATTACTTTTAGTGTGGTACTACCTTCTTTTACTTCTAACGGATTTGGATTAAAATCATCATAGAAATTTGCCTGAATTACAACATTAGTTACAAAAGATAATGGATCATTATTTTCAATTAATCCAATTACAACAGTATGTCCTTCAGAATCTTGATAAACAAAATTAGAATTAGAATCCATAGATATGGTCAATGTAGGATTAGTATCAGTATATTCCTGAGAAAATATAGTAGGAATTGGAAGTAGCAACAGAAATAAAATAATGCCAAAAACAGGTTTATTCATACAAGCTTAAACCTAATTCACACTATAAATAGAAATAATAAAAATAAATTAAAAATGGAATGTAAATTCTACTTTCTCTTTGCTGTAATAGCTAACCAGTATACTAAACCTGGTGCTAAACCAACGATGAGTGGAATCCATACTGGCCATGCATCTACTGCGCTTGTCATATCTAAAAACGTAAACCTTTCCTATTTAAATCCACCCAGCAGTCTGAAATCCATTATTTATTAAAATATGAAAAGTGGACCGGACGGAATTCGAATCCGTGACCCCCCGCGTGCAAGGCGGGTATACTACCAGGCTATACTACCGGCCCACAAATAGAATGCCTACCAAGTTGATTTTAATTGTTGGCTTCTTGAGAAGAATTTTATTTGAATAGAAAATCATCCCTACATGGTACTTTTAGAATCACAAATTAAATTGAAAAAAGGAGATATTGCGCCAGAGTTCGAATTATTAGGAATCGACGATAAGAAACACACACTCAAAGATTATCAAAATTATAAAGGAATCTTAGTCATTTTCATGTGCAATCACTGCCCATATGTTAAAGCAAAAGTAGACGCATTAAATGAGTTATATGAAAAATGTGGTAAAGACATAGCAATAATTGGCATCAATAGTAACGATCCTACAAATGTTCCAGAAGATAGTTTTGATGCAATGAAACAAACTGCAAAAGAGAAAAAATTTCAATTTGATTATCTAGTTGATGAAACTCAAGAGATTGCAAAGAAATACGGTGCCATGTGTACTCCAGATCCATTCTTGTTTAACAGTCAAAAGGAATTAGTTTTTCATGGAAAAATAGACAACGCCATGAAACCAGATGATACAGTCACAGAAAAGACAATGATTGTAAACATGCAGAAATTAATATCTGGAGAAAAAATTGAGAATGATTTTGATCCGTCAATCGGATGCTCGATTAAGTGGAAAGAAAACTAAACTTAAATGACTCCTGCCTAAAGATTTCCTTGTGGGCTCGTAGCTCAGCTTGGCTGGAGCGTTCGACTGATAATCGAAAGGTCATGTGTTCGAATCACATCGGGCCCATTTTTATTATTTTAAATTTTTAGACATGGTTTTTGACCATTGTAAAATATCACTAATTTTATCAGACAGCAAATCAGAATTAATTTTAGCTTTTTTAGATACATTTCCACATAATGCTAATTTTATACGTTTATCGGATTTTTTCTTGTTAGAATTAATTGAATCAGCAAAAAAAGATAACCCTTCAGAAGTTTGAGAAAAGATTACAACTAACATAACACCAATTTTTTGTTTCCAAATTTTTCCAATTAATTTTTGAAAATCTAAATCAAATAAAATATTGACGGCAGAGGACATATCACCTAAGTGAGAAACATTCCAGCCACTAGAATGATATGATGCGGATGCGGATTCAGAATTCAGAATACTTTCAGGATCAGCAGCAATTACAACCACATTTTTTTTAGGATCAGTCACTACTGAGATTTGATTAAAAATGTCAAGGGATTTGGAAATAGTAGTTCTCAGCAAATTCTTCTCGGCAGAACCAATTTTTCCAGATTCATACAAATTATCCAAATAATCAATAGCAGGATAAATTACTTCTAGTATCAGTTGATTTACGGATGCGTCAGAATTTAGACAATTTCGGATTAGAGAGTAAATTTGATCTTCAGTACCTTTAACTAATAATTCAAGATAGCGTGAAGTGATTTTAAAATAATCATCAGGAAAAGTGAATGACTCTTGACCAGGTTCTAAAAACCACAACGTAAGATTTCCAATATTTTTTTGACGAAGTAATCCTTCAGCTGCAAAAACTTTTAAAAATTTTATCATAGTTATTCTACTGACATTAATTTTTTTAGAAATTTCAGTACCAGACATTCCACTATCAGAATCTTTTAAAATAGAAATTAATTTTTCTCGAATTTCTTTACTAAGATAACCTCTAGCCATAATGTTATTCAGTAAAACTATTCTATAAAGACTAATTTTTAAAAATGATAAAACATTATATACATGAGTACTTTAATGTACGGTAAGGAAAAGTAAATTGCCAAAAGCCGGATTCAAATCAATAACAGTTTCAGAAACAGTCTACGAGAAATTCCACGACGTTTATGAAAATAGTAAAGACAACCTTACAATGAAAGGTGTCAATAGTTTTTCAGGTTATGTAACTTACATGTTAGAGGAGATGATGCAAAAGGACAAAACCTTTGCAAGATATGCTCCAAAAATTGAGAAAATTTCTGTGGATGATGATCGTGTAGTTCTAAAAGATAATATGAAAAATAGAATTGCAGAAGTGGCAGTTCAAAAAGGAGAGTTGTTTTGTCAATTATGTGATGAAAAAGATTGCGTTCACGTAGGATACGTATTTTCACTACCAGATGTCTACGAAGTATTAAACTCCAGAGGAATTAAACATCCAAAATAAAGAGTGGAGGAGGTGGGATTCGAACCCACGAACTCCTGAAAGATAGGATCTTAAGTCCTACATCGTTGGCCAGGCTTGATTACTCCTCCAAGAGATTACAAATATCTATGAAATTTAACAGTTTAGAAAAATATTGGTCAGAATCAAGAATTATAAGGATTTTCTACAGAGAATTATTGTGCTTCCATAGCTCAGTCTGGTAGAGCGTTACATTGGTAATGTAAAGGTCACGGGTTCAGATCCCGTTGGAAGCTTTTAATAATTTTTAATTAATAACTCAAAATGACCTGTTCGTTTAGTTGAATTGGAGTTAATTGAACGATTTGCCTTAATCTTGTTAATTTTCCAAGGTTTATCTGAAAACATATCTGCAACTTCTTTTGAATTAGAATTAGATAAAAGAACATGACATCCTTTTGAATCTAATTTCATACAAAGATCGGCTAATCGATTTAAATCATCATATGTAAAACTTCTACTCGTATAACTAGTAAAATTAGCAGTATTAGTAACGGGTTGATAAGGAGGGTCAAAGTAGACCAAATCACCTTTTTTTGCATCTCGTAGAACTGATTCAAAATCACGACATTGAATAGTAACTTTACTAGATCTCAAAATATGACTAACTGAACGTAAGTTATCTTCATTTACAATATTTGGATTGCTATATTTTCCTAGAGGGACATTAAATTGACCTTTACGATTAACACGATACAATCCGTTGAAACAGGTTCTATTCAAAAAAATCAGTCTTGATGTTTTTTCAATTTCATTTTTAGGACTACTTTCTCTAATAGAGTAATAATATGACTTTGAGTCTTTTTGATAATATTTTTCATGTTGTCTTAAGGAAGAAATTAACTCATCGACATTATCTCGAATAGTAGCATATGCTAAAACAAGATCAGAGTTAAGATCAGAAATATTACATTTTTGTTTATTTCGTTCAGTTAGCATATTGAATAATAATGCGCCACCTCCAAGAAATGGCTCAAAATAAGTACCGAAAGAATCAGGTAAATTTTCATTTAAAACTGAAATTAATTGACGCTTTCCACCAGCCCATTTTACAAACGGTTTTGGAGTAGCAAGTATCTGATCATATTGTTGCTTCATATGTTATAATTACAAAATTGCATATTGTCAAAATAGACAATAAAAGATCACAAGATGTGCAGTATTTTTTAATCAAATTTGTTTAGGGGGTCCCCTAAGTGAAAATAATAAAATGAAAAAGATTGTGTATTAGTCCCACTTTGACCAAGCGGCCATCCATCTGTATGTCCAAGTGTTCAATTTACAACCTAATGCTGCAAATGTACAAGCCAAAACTGCACCTGCACCTGCGCCCAGTGCAACTGGACTGTTATAGAACTTACCTACTTGCGGTTCTATTGGTGTCATATATGGTGGCAATGTTGGTCTTGGATATTTGAATGCCGTTTCAAGTGGGTCTGCTACTGTTATCAGGTTTACCATGTTGAATAATGGTAAAGACATTCCTACCAGTACGCCGCCGAACAGTATCAAGGAGTGCTTGTTCTTCTTTGTTGCCCAATAGACTAGATCCAAAAGCATTGCTGATGGTAACCAGACTGGGGTTACAATGAAGTCATACGGATATCCGAGTGCAAACCATGCACCTTTTGCTATCCATGTGTATACTGTCATAATTAGAGCGTAGTACGTTGCTGTGCCTGGAACGCCAGTAAATGTAAGATAATATGTAGCTCCTACAATAAGCATCAAAGTTTGCGAT
>JABHXI010000089.1 GCA_018657375.1 Candidatus Nitrosopumilus sp.
AAAAATTTCTGCCCTTGAATTTGTCGAAGAAGCAAAAAACGGAAATATTTCCGTAGAGGATTTTATTGGAAAAACCCTTGAAAGAATTGACAGCGTAGAGGATAAGCTGCATGCACTTCTATCAATTAATGACAAGGCACTGGATCAAGCTCGTGAATTAGATAAGAAAATTAAATCAGGTGAAGATGTCGGAGCTTGTTTCGGAATGCCAATTTCAATCAAAGACAACATGTGCATCAAAAATACTAAAACCACATGTGCATCAAAAATGCTTGAAAACTTTATTGCGCCCTATGATGCAACTGTAATTTCTAAATTAAAAAAACAAGATGCAATTTTTATCGGAAAGGCAAACATGGACGAATTTGCAATGGGACTAACCACTGAATTTAGTGCATACGGACCAAGCAAGAATCCTTGGAATACAGAATACGTTCCAGGAGGGTCCTCAGGCGGAAGTGCAGTGTCCGTTAGTTCATTTGAATGCGTTGCATCGTTAGGATCAGATACAGGAGGATCCATTAGAAACCCCGCAAGTTTTTGTTCAACTGTGGGATACAAACCGACGTATGGTTTAATCAGCAGATACGGATTAATCTCATATGCAAACAGTATTGAGCAAATAGGACCTCTAACCAGAACTGTAAAGGATTCCGCATTCATGCTAAATCTCATTGCAGGTATTGATCCTAATGACGACACTACTGTAAACAACAACAATGAGGACTATCTGGCAAATATTGATTCTGGAATTGAAGGCAAAAAAATTGGAATAATTACAGATATGATGGGAGACGGTATTGATCCGGAAGTACTGACGGCTACAAAAGAGGCCATTTCAAAACTGGAAGGACTTGGAGCCGTTTGCGAGGAGGTCTCGCTTGAAATGGTAAAATACTCTGTTGCAGCATACTATACAATTACAGCTACAGAGGCCGGAAGTAACCTTGCAAGATACGATAATCTAAGATACGGTTATGATTTTCCAGTTGAGGGGTATGAGTTTAATTCATACATTTCAAAGGCACGAAGGAATTTTGGTCCGGAGGTGACAAGAAGAATGATAATCGGAGGGTTCGTACCATCCGCAGGTCATGCCGGAAAATATTTCCTGAAAGCTATGAAAGTCAAAACTAAACTGACAAAAGAAATCAACGAGGCGTTTAAGAAATTTGATCTTTTGATTGCACCAACTGTGCCAGTGCTGCCATTTAAAATTGGTGAAAAAATAGATGATCCTGTATCTCTGTTTCTAATTGACATCAATACGGTTACTGCAAATCTTACGGGGAAACCGGCAATATCAATTCCGTTTAAAATTGTAAATGGCCTTCCAATCGGAATTCAACTTATGGCAAATTCCATGAATGACAAATTGCTATTACAAGCTGCGCATGCATTAGAGAAAACAGTTACACTTCCAGAGGTTACGATATGACAAAAATAGGTTTAGAAATTCACTGTCAATTAACAAACTTGCAAAGTAAACTATTTTGCTCATGCAAGGCAAACTATAGGGAATTCGGACCCAATGAAAACATCTGTCCTGTTTGTGCCGGAATACCTGGCAGCTTACCGCGATTAAACCAAGAAGCTGTAAAAAAGGCAACGATGATTGCAATGGCATTAAACTGCTCAACTCCGGAAAAAATTGCATTTTTTAGAAAAAATTATTTTTATCCGGATTTGCCCAAAAATTTTCAAATTACTCAATTAAACATCTACGGGGATACCAGTGTAGGTGGAACGGGTACAATATCCATAGGGGACAAAAAAATTAGAATTACCAGGATTCAGCTAGAGGAAGATCCTGGAAGAATAATCTATGAAGGCAGTTCTTCTAAAAATCAAATCACGCTAGTTGACTATAATCGTGCAGGTACGCCTTTAGTGGAAATTGTAACTGAGCCTGATTTTGAAACACCTAGAGAAGTTCGTGATTTTCTCAATATTTTATCGGATTTGCTCAAAAATCTAGGCGTGGCCGACCCAAGTTTAGAGGGAGCAATGAGGGCAGATGCAAATGTATCAGTACACGGGGGAAATAAAGTTGAAATTAAAAACATCGGATCATTTCATGATTTAGAAAAAGCATCACATTTTGAAATAACAAGGCAAGAGAGTCTGCACGACAGAGACATCCCAATAGCTCAAGAGACACGTCATTGGGACGACAGGAGAAAGATCACAGTGTCTTCACGTTCAAAAGAAGAAGATTTGGATTATCGCTATTTTCTTGAAGGCGACATCCCATGGGTAAAAATCAATCCCGAGATTCGAGAGGAACTGAAATTAAAAATGCCTGAAAGTATTAGTTCTAAGAAAGAGCGATACATATCAAAATACAACATATCAGCACAAGTTGCAGATGTTTTGTCGTCAGATAAATTCTATTCAGATTTATTTGAAGAGGCACATACGGAACTGAATGCAAAGGAAGTTGCCAACATCATCACTACAGAACTAATGGGTTTGGAAGATACCAGAGAAAAACGTGAAACGTCAAAACTTACCGCAGTTCATTTAAAAGAATTAGCAGATGCAATTCAAACAGGTACTGTGTCTAGAAATTCATCTAAAAATGCATTGCATGAAATTTTAAAAACAGGAAAAACAGTATCTGCGGTAATTTCTGAATTGGATTTAGGAAATGTTTCAGATGAAACAGAATTATTAAAAATTGTGGAAAAAATAATTTCCGACGAACCGCAAGCAGTGGAACAAGCAAAATCCAATATTCAAACCATCAACTACCTAGTAGGAAAAGTAATGCAAGCAACTAAGGGAAAGGCAGATCCAACTTTAACGCTGAATTTGTTGAAAAAACAGATAGGCATATGATGTTTGATTTATCTTTGGAAGATGTTGAATTTATCAAAATTCTTGCCACGTCAGACTCTACCATCTTGCAAGCAGGCATGAATGATGCAACTAAACAGCGATTAGACGACCGCGTAGGCATGATTTTAAGAGAATATTATAAAGAAAATACTCGAAATACGGGCACCCAGTGGACTGAACAATTAATGAAATTCGGAATTACGGAAGATGATGGTAAGGCAGCTATTGCATGTGCAAGACGTCTTGGAATAGATATTTCATAAATTAAAAAAGCGAACAAGCCCAGGGCAGAATCCCGTTTGGTTTCCTTTAGAGTGATGAAACTCAGGGGGTAATGGTGGACTTGTTCCTAATGACAATGCTAGGGGATTGTGGTAATTAAGTATAATTTTTTTTGTGCAAAAATTGCAAACAGCGATGAAATTCTTGCAGCTAAAAATATAATTCTTACAAGGTTTTATCCGAATTGCGTTATTTGATCTAAGGTGAATTTTTAAATTAACTTCTATTTCTTTGAAAGAAAAAAATTAATAATTCTAATGATAGTGTATTTTATTATCTTTGAGTGTCTTATCCAGAGGCGCAGTAATAATTCTGTCTGATCCTTTGCATTGATTTTTTCCCTTGTAATGTTTGTGGATTTTAATTTTAGCCATCATTATGCTATCTATTCCATAACTTCCATGATGATCTGTTATCTCTTGACTGACAATATGACATGCTTTAGAAACATTGCACCACTTGCACATAATGCTCATTGTTTTCTTGTCTGCCATGAATTTTCTGCAAGAATTATGAACTTAAGTTTAGTGGAAAAATTCTAAACTGGATTAAAAGAGTAACAAGTAACGATTAAAATTATTTTGTTCTTTTTCTAATTTGCTGAACTACCATTGGCAAAAAGGCCCCCACGTCTGAAACAATTCCTAGTGCTTGCCATGTGCCCCTATCCATTAATTTAGTAACAGTTGGCTGACTGATATCCACAACAATCACCTTGACAGCAGCTGGTAGCATATTTCCAGTTGCAATAGAATGAAGCATTGTTGAAATCATTATCACCATGTCTGCGCCTTTTACAACCTTTTTGTACTGTCTTTGAGCTTCTGCAACGTCGGTAATTACGTCAGGTAGCGGTCCGTCATCTCTAATTGATCCTGCCAGTACAAACGGAATTTTGTTCTTCACACACTCGTACATTATGCCTTTTGTTAATTTTTTATTTTTAACCATATTTGCAATGGATCCTGCTTTGAATACGGCATTAATGGTGTCCATGTGATTTCGATGTCCGTGGTAAGCTAAAGTTCCATCTCTAACATTCATACCCAAAGACGTTCCAAGTGTCGCGTATTCTATATCGTGTACGGCCAGTGCATTTCCGGCCAATAATCCGTCAACATACCCTAATCTAATTAATTCAGATATCGAATCATCCGCACCAGTATGTACAATTGCAGGACCTCCAACAATAACGATTTTTCCCCCTTTCTTTTTGGTATTGAATATGTCGTCAGCTACTTGTTTTGCAATATGTTGAGTTGGTCTTTCACTAGAGCTTGAACTTCCCATAAATTCAAAAACATTAACTCCTTCACGTGGACGTTCTGGAGGAGTTATCTTGACACCGTCCTCACCAACAATAATCTGATCATCCTTTTTTACATCCCTAACAGGAATGCAATACGCTTTGTTTCCTTTTACTACAATACATTTGTCCATCATCATGTTTTCAACTGAAATCCATTTTCCCTTGAGAAAAATCTGTGTCTGGTTATTTGTCGTGCTGTAAAAATTATCAGGCATTACAAAATTTTTTGGTGATTTTTTTAATTTAACTTCCTTTTGAATTTTGGATATAGCTCCTTCTCTGTAAATTGTTTTTAATATTTCATCCAGATGTAATTGATCATTACCTGTAACGGATAATCTGGCATAAGAGTGATCTTTCTTTTTACTACCGATGTCTATCTCTTCAACATTAAACTCACCCTTTAAATCCATAATTTTATCAAAAATTTTAGTTAGAATTGATGAATCTATCAGATGACCGCTAACTTCAATTTCCTGTGAAAATTTACTCATTTTCATACTTACACATTATCATAACTAAAGGTTTTGTGTCAAATTTTTTAACGAAACCAAGGCACAGATTACATTTTAGGCTTGATTTTGTTTCATCCAACAGAAAAAGAAACTACAAGGAGTTATAATGAACGATGGTAAAAAAATGAAATAGAAATGACTAAGAAATTACCTCAAGGACATAATATTGGTGGCGGAAATAGACAGAAAAGACGTCAAGCCTACAAATTAGAGAAAAAAAATTCTGAATAAATCAACTTTGTGATCATTTGAATTGTTTTTCATTCCCACAACTTATTCTGATTTTAAAAAATTCTTCTTTTAATTCCAACAATCACTACAGCTGGAACTCCAAGATACATTCCAAGGTTTAGTGCAATAACGGATAGTCCAATTTCCAATACTTCAGATTCAGAGTTAGCATTCTCCATTAGTGATAGAGATGAAACCATGGGGGTGATTGCAAGCTTTACTGCCTCCTTGAAGTATGGGTGTTCTCTTTCCATGTCTGCAATTGCTGGTGAGAATGAATAGTAAATGTCGTTGAATGTTGTCATGAATGCAGTTCCAGATTCTGTTTGTAGCAGTTGGTTATCCCTTAGTTCTCTGAGTTGCTGAACTTGTGGTGCCATCTCACTACCGTATGTCGCAGTCGCAATTAGACAGCCGCCGCCTTCTTCAGAACCGCCTTCCGCCAGTATGTGAGATTCTTCTTTGGTTAGGGTTGCTCCGTCATCAGGCAATGTAACAGGTTCATTAATTGTAAATGATTCTTGTACACAAACATCATATTCAGGTGCGCAAACTTTCAGAGTCCAAGTTCCATAAACTAAATTATTAGCAGAACTAATTTTATTGTCCACAATGTATGCGGGCTTTCCTGTATCTACACCACCAGGATAATTTCCAGGAGAACCGTCAGGTTTTGTAGTTTGAAATGTAATCTCGGTAGATGCAGGGGCGTCTCCAGTTACGCGGTATCTAGTATAATCTGCGTCTTCATAAATTTCTAAACTGTTAATTGTTAATTGAGTTACTGCAAATGTTATTGGAACCATTACACCAATCATAGCAACTGCCACTATTGCAATAATGAATGAAGATTTCAATATTAACATCAAATGTGTCAGCTATTTATGAAATTGTTTCTGCTTTTAAAAAAGGCCTTTTAGTTTACGTTACGAAAGGATAGGGCGGAGTGGGTGTTTTGTATAATATCTAAGCTAAACTAGACCCACAACCATTACAGAATTTAGACTGGAAGTATTACCTTACCTTCAAATTTTTGAATGTTGTCTTTTTCAAATATTTTTTCCAACTTTTCTTTTTGTAGTTGCGTTAC
>JABHXI010000009.1 GCA_018657375.1 Candidatus Nitrosopumilus sp.
AATAATTTTTGAAAATATAATGTCTAAAAAATCAAAAAGCATAGAAGAAGCTATGAAAAACACTTCAATCGAATCCATCAGCGAAGAAGATGTAGATAAAATTATCAAAGACATAGTAAATAAAAATCAAGAAATTATTAAAAATCAAAAAGAAAGGGCAATGGGACCATTAATGGGAATGGTAATGAAAGAACTAAGAGGTAAAGCTTCAGGCGAGATAATAAATAAACTGCTTTTAAAAAATATTAAAAAGAAATTAGAACAGGGTTAATTAAGAGATAAAATGGAATTTAAGGAAATTTATTGTGTAACTTGTGAAAAAATAATTGGACGCTACAACATAAAATTTTACAATGAAGATAAAATTGCAGAACTAATGAAAACAAGTCACGTAACTCACGTTAGAAACGGTCATCAAATAAACATTAGAAAGTTTATAAAAAATTAATATGATTTAATTTTTTCAATCGCTTCTGAAAGATTTGTAATTCGATCTAATTTATCATTTGAAATATGCATATTCCAAGGTTGTGAGTATAAAATAACTTTTTTATTATTTTCAAGAAATTTTACTGCATTCAAAGGTGAATCATCAATAAAAACATCATAATCTAAATTAGATTTCATAGGTCCATCAATTACGGATACGTAATTATCATATGAAATATTATGAAAATTTAGCCAATTTTTTACAAAGGAATCAGTAGAACGTTCTCTAGCAGTTACAATATCTACCTGTCCAAGGGTTGAAAGATTTTTTGTTGTAGATGATAAATTTTGTTCCGTGGGAGGCAATGATTCCCAATTTTTCCAACAGTAACTTAGTTCAGAATAAAAGTCAAATGGATTGATATCAAATTTTTTCCAAAATTCCCAATCAGTTACTTGATTTTTAGAAATATGTGGCCGAATGGAATTACTGTAATTTAACCAGGATACTATTACATCGGCAAGTACTCCATCAACATCTAATGCAATTTTCATTTTTATCAATTAATCAGTAGTTTTTTGAAATTCATCTAAAAGATTTTTTTGATGTTTACTGAGTTTTTTGGGAATAGTCACAACCATTCGAATAAACTGATCTCCTGTTCCTCTTGAATTAATATGAGAAACTCCTTTTCCTTTTAATTTGATGATATGATTTGGTTGGCTACCAGAATTAACTTTAACTTTTTCATTTCCTTCTAAAGTGGGAACACTAATTTCACAACCTAATGCAGCATCAATCATAGAAATATCTTGATCATAGAAAATATCTTTTCCATCTCTATGGAAATATTTATGAGGTTGTACTTGAACTCTGATGACTAAATCGCCATTCACTCCATTTGGAATTTCATTTCCTTCATTAGATACAATGTAATCACCAGAATCAATTCCAGGTGGAATTTGGAAATCAACTTTTTTAGTTCCTTTAACTCGTCCTTTTCCTTTACAATCACCACATGGCTTTTCTATCATAGACCCCTCACCTCTACAAGTAGGGCAGGGTGCAGCAGTAACAAATGAAGCAAATCCCATATCACGAGTTTGTCTTACTTCTCCCTGGCCGTTACATGTTACACATGTTTTTTTATTTGTACCAGGTTTACAACCAGACCCGCTACAA
The DNA here is from genome assembly GCA_018657375.1 of Candidatus Nitrosopumilus sp. Lineage (GTDB taxonomy): Archaea > Thermoproteota > Nitrososphaeria > Nitrososphaerales > Nitrosopumilaceae > Nitrosopumilus. The sequence continues at coordinate 1,613 of JABHXI010000009.1, forward strand.
TTATCACATTTAATTTGTTTTTGTAAATTAATTTCCATTTTTTTTCCGTGTAGTACATCTTCCAATGTCACTGTAGTTTGATAAAGAAGATCAGATCCACGTTGCTGTTGATTGAATCCTCCACCGCCTCCGCGACCAAAGATTGATTCAAAGATATCATTGAATCCTCCACCGCGACCTTGAGAAATATCATCACTACTATATCGACCATCAACTCCAGCATGTCCATGTTGATCATACGTTTGTTTTTTTTCAGAATCTGAAAGAACAGCATATGCCTCAGAGATTTCTGTAAAATGCTCTCCAGCATCAGCAGATTGATTACGATCAGGATGGAACTTTAATGCTAATTTTCGATATTGATTTTTTATTTCATCTGGAGAAGAGGTTTTAGAAACTCCTAAAACTTCATAATAATCACGTTTTGCACTCATAAGTTATTCCTTCATTATAATTACACTATAAATGATTGAATTTAAAAAATTAGTTAGTTTTTGGCCCATCAGTTGAATCTGATTCAGCAGTTGTCCCATCAGCACCCTGTTGTCCATCAGCACCCTGTTGTCCATCAGCACCCTGTTGTCCATCAGCACCCTGTTGTCCATCAGCACCCTGTTGTCCATCAGCACCCTGTTGTCCATCAGCACCAGGTGGCGGAGTAGCATTCTTGTAAAGTTCAGTGGTCACTTCATTAACTAAAGATTGAAGTGCTTCAAGTTTGGGTTTCAATTCAGATGCTTCTTTATCTAAAACTTCTTTGACTTCTTTTACTGCATCAGTAATTCTAATTCCTTGTTCTTGTGAAATCTTATCTTTTAAATCATCATTTACTAATTTTTCAGTAGTATAGATATAACTCTCTGCCTCATTTTTGAGTTCAATTTTTTCTTTCTTTAATTTATCTTCATCAGAAAACTTTTCAGCATCTTCTTTTAATTTTTCAATTTCTTCTGGAGATAATTTTGAATTAGATTCAATAGTAATTTTTGCTTCTTTTTGTGTGCCAAGATCTTTTGCAGTAACATTGATAATTCCATTTGCATCAATATCAAATTTAACTTCAATTTGAGGAACTCCTCTTGGTGCTGGTGGTAAATCAGTAAGATTAAAGCTTCCTAAAGAAACATTATCAGTTGCCATAGGTCTTTCTCCTTGAACAACATGAATAGTTACAGCTGTTTGATGATCAGCAGCTGTTGTGAAAACTTTAGCTTTGGAAGTTGGAATAGTAGTATTTCTTTCAATTAGGGGTTCTCTTACACCACCTAATGTCTCAATTCCTAATGTTAGAGGCGTTACATCAAGCAAAACAATATCGCTTGTTACATCACCTGCAATAATTCCTGCCTGAATTGCAGCTCCCATTGCTACTGCCTCCATTGGATCGACACCGGATTCAGTTTCTTGTCCAATAACTTCACTAACGAATTTTTTGACTAATGGAATTCTTGTTGGTCCGCCCACCATGACAATTTTATTAATATCAGAATTAGATAATTTTGCGTCTTCTAATGCTTTGAGTATTGAAGGCTTACATCTATCAACGATTGGTCCAATTAATTCGTCCAGTTTAGCTCTTGTAATTCTTAATTCAAGGTTTTTAGCACCTGCAGAAGGATCGTGTGCAATAAACGGTAAATTGACATCAGTTTCCATTACTGTGGATAATTCAATTTTTGCTTTTTCACAAGCCTCTCTAATTCTTGTCATTGCAGTTGTATCAGAAGATAGATCAACACCTTCTTTTTTCTTAAATTCATCTACAACATAATCAATTAGAACTTTATCCATATCTGTACCACCTAATTTGGTATCTCCAGATGTACTAAGTACTTCAAAGACACCTCCACCCATTTCCATTATAGTGACATCTAATGTACCGCCACCAAAATCAAAAACAAGTATTTTCATATCTTGTTTAGATTTATCTAATCCAAATGCTAATGCTGCTGCAGTTGGTTCATTAATAATTCTAACAACATCAAGACCAGCAATTGTACCAGCATCTTTAGTGGCTTGACGTTGATTATCATCAAAATATGCAGGAACTGTAATTACTACTTTCTCAATTTTTTCTCCAACAAATGCTTCTGCATCTTTTTTAATTTTTTGAAGAATGAATGCAGAAATTTGTTGAGGTTTGTATTGTTTATCTAAAATTGTAAAAGTTTCATCTGAACCCATTTTTCTTTTAGCAGCAAAAATAGTATTATCGGGATTAGTTACAGATTGTCTTCGTGCAGGTTCACCAACTAAAAGTTCGCCATCCTTACTAAATGCAACAACTGATGGAAAAGCTTTGCCACCTACAGTTGCACCTTCAGCAGCAGGAATAATAGTTGGTTTTCCACCCATTACAACTGCAGCCGCAGAGTTACTTGTTCCTAAGTCAATACCAATAATTTTAGTCATTTTTTATCATCATCCTTCTTTGAAATTTCTACCAGCGTAGGTCTTATTATACTCTGATGAGAAATATATCCCTTCCTGATCTCTTTAATGATGGTATTATCATCTAAAGCAGGATCAGAAACTACAGAAATAGCCTCATGGAAATTTGGATTAAAAATTTCGCCCAATGCCTCAATGGCTGTAACATCATATTTTTGCATCAATGATTCCATATTTTTTAAAATAGAGTTTAAACCATCTGCATTAATTTTACTTTCAGATAGTACATCTTTAGCTCGAATAAAATCATCATAAATTTTGATAAAATCTAACATAAATTCATTAATTTTAGAATTAACACCATGTTCAATATCAGATTTTGTTTTTTTACTAAGATTTTGAAAATCTGCTAATACATGTTTTAATTTTTCTTCAAATTGAAATACTTTTTCTTTTTCCAAATCTAGTAATTTTGATAATTCTTCAACAGTTTGTTCAGATTTTTTAGAAGAGTCATTATTTTCAATTGTATCTTCAGAATTAACTTCGACAGGAACTTCTTCAGAATTAACTTCGACAGGAACTTCTTCAGAATTAACTTCGACAGGAACTTCTTCAGAATTAACTTCGACAGGAACTTCTTCAGAATTAACTTCGTTAGACAATTTATACAAAATAATTATTTAGCTAATTTATAGTATTATTGAAGAGTTTCGCATATGGGGTTAGCTTTTACAATAATTAAATTAGAATCATGTTTAGTTTTTTCAATACTGTCAAAATCAGATTGGGAACATGCTACAACAATGGTGGTTTTATCATTATGAAACAAATTAAAGTCGGGGTTTTGATAAGCTTCTACATCTCCAATATAATCACGTAATCGAGTAGTTAAATTTTGAATCATCTCAATTTTATCTCCACGCATTGCATGTTGATCAATGGTCCATGATAATGCAATTTTTGTTCTACTCGCTTTTAAATCATTTTTCTTTAATGTTCCACGAATTTCATCAATTAATCGTTTCATGTAACCATCAATGCCTTTTACACTTCCATTAATCAAATACATTAATGAATTTGAACCCTCAAATGATGAACCTAAAGATTTTAGATCAAACAATCCATTAATCATATTATCTAAAAATATTTCTTGAAAATTACTTGAAGAAAGATCATTTTTTGTAATTTCATCTTGTGCATACTTACAAACTTCTAAAATACTACACAGACCAGAAAATCTAGATAAAATATCAATAGCATGAAAATGTTCTGATGAAGAAATACCTACAAATTTTTTTTCTTTTTTATTTATAGTAAGTAAATCAGAAAGAACTAAATCTTCTTTAGCATTAAATGAACCAATAATTTTTGGCTGTTGATTTAGATCTTCTAGCGGATAATAAAAATAGGATATATTTTTACCAGCTTGAAGTCCAGTGACATGTTCCAATAACGAAATATTTTCATTATTACCACCAAATCCAGTTGGAAGTGTAAAAATTACAGAACTATTTTTTTTTAATGACGTAATTGCATCTTTGAATTTAGAATGAATTTCTGTTTTAACATCTTGGCCTGTTTTCCTAATTCTGGGAGTAAAGAAAAGATATTGAGCTTTAGAAACGGCTACATCAATGGGTTCCATAGCTAATAGTGGTTCATCCTCTTTTAATGAAGAAACATTTGGATAAGTTTTAGCAATTTCTGGTTTAAGCGATATAGCAGATGGAGTGGATTCATCTATTATGTAAACATCAGCACCTTTAATCGCCATTTGAGATGCAAGAGCATATCCTTCAGTACTAAGTCCATAAACAACAACTTTTGCTCCCGCCATCCAATTAGAGAGGATAACGGACTAAGAAAAACTTATTGAAGTACAGTAATTATCAAAAATACTTGAAAATATGGATTGATATTCTAACACCAAAACAATTATTGTTTTCTGAACCAATAATTGAAAAATTAGGGGCGAAACATGAACTTTTGTGCACTTCAAGAGAATATGAAGAAGTTTCAAAATTATCAAAAATACGTCATTTTGACCTCATATTTGTTGGAAAACATGGAGGTGGTAATAAAAAAACTAAACTTGATGCCAGTATTGAAAGAATTAACAAACTCTCAAAAAAAATTGAAAAATTTAAACCAGATTTAGTAATTAGTTTTGGATCACCAGAAGCATCAAGAATCTCATTTGGATTAGGAATTAAGCACATAATGTTTTGCGATTCCCCTCATGCTAATGCAGTAATGCGATTAACATTACCGCTAATTCAAAAATTACTAATTCCATACATCATACCAAAAAAAGAATTTTCCAAGTATGGAATTAGTGAAAAAAATATTGTACAATACAAAGCAATAGACGCAGTAGTTACAATGAAAAGAGAAACTAATGAAAAAATAGCATCTCCATTTAAAAACAATAATAAAAAAAATATTTTGATCAGAGTAGAAGAAGAAGAAGCAGCATATACATCAAAATCAAGTAAAATTATTCCAATAATTCAAAAAATTGCAAATGATTACAAAGATGAAAATATCATAGTACTAGGAAGATATACAAAACAAATTTTAAATTTACAAAAAGCAGTTGGCAATAAAGTAAAAATTATTAAAATGTCATTTGATGGAAAATATCTACTAAAAAATACAGATATTTTCATAGGATCTGGTGGAACTATGACGGCTGAATCTGCTTTAATGGGAGTTCCTACAATATCATATAATGCAGTTCCAAATATAGTAGAAAAATTCTTAGTAAAAAAATATCTGGTAAAAAGAGAAACAAATCCATCAAAAATTTCAAACCATATTAAGAAAATTTTTGAATTAAATGGCAATCAAAGCCAAAAAAGAGCAGAAAAAATTGTTACCCAAATGGAAGATCCAATAGAGAAACTAATTCAAATTATCAAAAATTAATTTCAATTTAATTTTAAGAGTTAAATTAAAAAGTTCATTAAGGGAATAGGAATTTTCGATTTAGCAGCCCGGTAGTGTAGCGGTCAAGCATAGAGGCCTTTGAAGCCTTTGACCCCAGTTCGAGTCTGGGCCGGGCTACTTTATTTAAAAATTAATTATGACTAGGCATGAAAATAATATACTCAAGATAACTGAGATTATCCATAATGACAGATGTAATCTTAGGAATGGGCGAGGTAGGCCAAACATTATTTGATTTACTTGAAGATAGAAAATTTGATTGTGTAGGAATTGATCTAGATAATTCAAAATGTAAAAAATATTCTGAAAATCATGTTATTAAAAATCCAGAATATCTTCACGTATGTCTACCAGGAGAATTAACAGGGTTTACAGATATTGTAGTTAACTGGATTAATAAAATAAAA
>JABHXI010000090.1 GCA_018657375.1 Candidatus Nitrosopumilus sp.
AATAAAAAACATTAGAAGAGGCAACATGAGGGATTAATTGCTTGAAAAACAATTTAATCATAATTTACTGTACAACGGAATAGTTCATTTCTATATTGACAAAAAATTATATTCAAAAGAGAAAGCAAATTTTATCGCTCAGGCAATAGTAAAAAAAGAAGCACAGAAAAGAATTTGTAAGAATAAAACATGTAAGCATTTCACTCACAACCACATTAGAAATACTGAGACATGTCTAGTAGTAGATTGTAAATGTAATCAATTTACTAAATGAATCATCTACATATCAAAATTTTTATCATAATTAAATTACAGAATTTCGGATATGGGATTTAAGAATAAAACAGAAGGGAAAAAGGATGGAAGGAAGCAAAAAGGGCAAAAGGCTGCAGAGCAAAATCAACGAATTAAAAAATACAAAAAAGAACAACAAGTAAAGAAAAAGGGCAAAAAACCAACAAAATATTAGAATAAAACCAACTAGTTTGGAATAATGGTAGATAGAATTACAATAAAAATGACTATTAATTATAAAAATTACATAATAATTTTAAATAGTTGTATGTCTTAACTAATAATACAGTGTTAGTTACAAAATCTAACAAATAACCTGCGTAGCCCCGTAGAACGAAAAAGGCAACCAAGTGTTTAGACGCTTGACCACAAGAGGAAATCTCTTAATGTTCTGCAGTTTAGAGGGCTTCGCCATTTAATTTCTTCATCAGATAATGTTCCAAAGTGACATATAGAAATCAGTAAGAATCTAAAGAATTTTTTATCAAAGGTTGAGCACTAATGCCCATTTTATTCAAATGTGTAGCAAATTCTTCAACAAAACCATGTATGGTGTAAACTTGTTCTGCACCAGATTGTACCACCATATCCACAAGTTCATTAAAATCACAATGATCACTCATAGTTACAGAATAATCAGCACGTCTTCCAAAAGAAAATTTCCTAGATTGTGCCCATCCGCTAAAACCAATAGTTACTGCACCGTATTTTGATTTCATTTCTTGAAGAAATTTATTTTTAGCAGACAGTACAGGGGTGACCATAACCCATGGTTTTTTATCCAATAATCCATTTTTTTGAGCTTCTGAATGACCAAGACAATTTTTTAAAGATACACCAAATTTTTGATGTAAAAGATTCATCTCTTTAATTGAATCATGAAGGTATAGAGGATCCCAATGACCAAACATTTGAGTTAAAGTTTGAGCCTTTCCAAGTTGATAACCCATTAAAATTACAGGAATTCCCTTGGAGTAAAGATCACCAATAAATTGATTCACTTGTTTTTGAATTACATCTATCTTGGGAAATGTAAATTCAGGTAAACCAAATGTGCATTCAGTGATTAGTGTTTTACATTTAGGAATTTTGGCAGATTTTAGAAATCCTCTATCACGAGTACAAATATCACCAGTATAGAAAATATCATCAAACAGCAAACCCTTAGAGCCTAAAACATGTCCACTATCAATTAAGGAAAAATCATCAAGTGATTCAACGTGATTCTCCATTGTAAATCCACGAAGATCAGATATCTCATTTGTTTCAATTGAAGATAGTATAGTACCACCATTTTTGGAAGGTAAATGATCAGAATGAGCATGAGAAACAAAATTAATCCCCTCTAAATCAGTTTTTTTAGGATCCAAGTAAACAGATGTTTTATTCACCTTGCACAGGATTCCATTTTTGGTCATCCTGACTTTATTGTGCAATAAAATAAAAAAATAAGAGATTTGATATAAATTGCAGCTTTGATTTAGTATTGACTAGTTGCTAAATCTAGGAATTTTAATCTCAGGGCGTGGAAGTAATATGGAGTCCATTTTAAAATCAATAAAAACAAAAAAAATTCCAATTAATCCAGCAATAGTAATTTCAAATAAAATAGACGCAAAAGGGTTAGCAATAGCAAAAAAAATGGGAGTAAATGTAGAAGTTATTGAAAGTAAAAATTTCAAAGGAACCAGATCTGAATTTGATGAAAAAATTATGGAAATACTTGTAAAATATGGAGTTACGCCAAGAAATGGGCTTGTATGTCTTGCAGGATTTATGAGAATAATTAGTCCAGAATTTGTAAAAAAATACAAAAATAAAATTATTAACATTCATCCAGCATTATTACCTGCATTTCCAGGATTAAATTCACAAAAGCAAGCATTAGATTATGGTGCAAAATATTCAGGATGTACAGTTCATTTTGTCGACGCAGGAATGGATACAGGTGCAATAATAATTCAATCAATTGTAGAAATTAAAAATAAAGATACAGAAAAATCACTATCTAAAAAAATTCTAAAAGAAGAACACAGAATTTATCCACAGGCAGTTAGTCTATTTGCAAGAAAAAAAATCAAAGTTTTAGGAAGAAAAACAATAATTAGTTAATCATCAGGTCCACCAAAAAAATACAATACCTTGAGTTCAGAGGTGTTACCATGAAAGTGGTGTTTGATATCTTTTGCAACAAAAAATAATTTATCTTTTGAAACAGGATAATCTTTATTTTTAATTTTTAAAAACCCATTACCTGAAATAACATAATATACCTCATCGGCTGCATGAGGGGTTTGAGTATCTTCTTCCCCAGGTTCTAAAACCAAAAGACCAACAGCAAGGCTATCTCGATTAATAAAAGTATGAAAAAAAGAAGTGCTATTTTTAATCTTCTCAAAATAAGAAGATAAATCAAAATCTAGTTTCAATTTTATTCAGCAGCTACTGTGTAGGTTTTTCTTTGAGGCGGTCCACTCATAAAAGCATGGCCAGCAGGATGGATTTTATCATGTTCAGGACTGTTGTGCATTTGAATGAAAGTTTCTTTACTTTCATGTTCTACAACAATTCTGTATGTTCCATCAGTAGATTTTAGAAACTTTCTAGATACAAATCCAGGAAAACTGGATAAGGCCTTATTTGATTCTGAAAACCAAGTTTTGAAACCATCTTCTGCTCCGTCTTTGAGTTGAACGTCTGCGATCATTACAAACATGTCAAAATTAACAAAATCACCATTTAATTTCTTTTCTAAGATTTTCACGGAACATTCCAAGAATTAAATATCAATAACTTGGAAAAAAGATCATGACTGGAATTAGAATTGATGGTAAAGCAATTGCTCAAACAGTCAAAGATAGGGTCAAAAAAGCAGTATCTGAGATAAAAACACAAGGGATCAACCCATGTTTAGCCACAGTTTTGATTGGAAATAATCCAGCTTCTGCAACATATGTTAAAAATAAACACAAAGCATGTGAAGAAGTAGGAATTATCACTAAAGACCATAAACTAGATGAAAGTGTCACTCAGCAGGAACTTAACAGTATCATTGATGAATTAAATGCTGATGTATCAGTAAATGGAATCCTAGTTCAATTACCATTACCAAAACATCTTAATGAATTTGCCACCACATCACGAATCTCACCAATTAAAGATGTAGATGGACTAACCCCACATAATGCAGGATTATTAGCAATGAAAAAAGCAGCTCTTGTAGCATGTACTCCATCAGGAGTTATGGAAATGTTTGATCATCACAATATTGATTTGGAAGGTAAAAACATCGTACTGATTAACAGAAGCAATCTTGTAGGAAAACCATTGTATCATTTATTGTTAGAGAAAAATGCAACCGTATTGACGTGTCATTCTAAAACAAAAGACATAACAAAATTTTGTCAATTAGCAGATATTGTAATAACTGCAGTTGGAGATAGAGAGAAATTTATTCTTACTCCAGAAATGATCAAAGAAGGAGCAATTGTAATTGATGTTGCGATATCAAGATTTGAAGGTAAATTGGTAGGGGATTGTGATTATGAAAAAATTATTGAAAAAGCATCATTTGCCACTCCAGTTCCAGGCGGAGTAGGTCCAATGACGGTAGCAATGTTATTAAAAAATACAATTACTGCAACATCACTAGGAATTCAAATTGGAAAATAATAGTAAAAAAAATGCATTAAGAGAACTTCTTCTAGAAAGGAGAGATAACACGTCTTTTGATTTATTAAAAATTGCAAGTAAAAAAATACAAAAAAGAATAAACAAAGTGTATGCATTCAAGGATGCAAAAAAAATAGGACTATACTATCCAATAGGAAGTGAAATTTTAACTCAGGACATAATTCAAGAATTAATCAGTAAAGGAAAAGAAGTATTTTTGCCTAAAGTTATGGGTGAAAATATGGAGTTTAGAAAAATTAAAGATTTTTCAAGCCTAGAAAGCGGCAATTTTGACATCATGGAGCCAAAAGAAGATTGCGAAGTAGACAATTATCTAGACATCATAGTTGTGCCAACAGTAGGAATATCACCTGCAGGAGTCAGACTAGGATATGGTCATGGATTTTATGATAAATTTTTAGAAAAAAAAGACGCAGTAACAATTTCGTTAACATTAGAAAAACAAATTATAAAAAATATTCCAAAATCAGAACAGGACATAAGCATAGACTGGATAATAACTGAAGATAGAATGTTTCAGTCTGAAAAATAAGATAAACCCTTTTTGCCAATATCGGTTCGGCAATATTTTTTAGACCAGATAATTTGTTCAGTTGCAGAATAAGCATTGCTTATTGCAGAATTCAAAGAATCACCCAACGAAGTAACTCCCAAAACACGCCCACCATTAGAAAAAATTCTTCCGTCAGATTTTTTGGTTCCAGCATGAAAAACATGAGTGGTGTTGGAAATAGAATCAAATCCAGTGATTTCGTCATTTGTAGGGTATGAATCAGGATATCCAGCAGATGCTAAAACAACACACACAGCAAACTGATCTTTCCAAGAAAGTAAAGGCATAGAAGACAATGTACCGTCAACACTTGCAACAAAGTAATCATACAAATCAAAATCCATTCTCATCGTAATTGGTTGACATTCAGGATCACCCATGCGAACGTTATATTCTAAAACATATGGCACACCATCTTTAAGCATGATTCCAGCATACAAAAATCCCTTAAACGGAATTCCTTCACTTTTCATGGCACGGATAGTTTTTTCAATTACTTCCTCTTGAATTTTTTTTGCCAATGTGTCAGTAATGATAGGAGTTGGAGAATACGCACCCATTCCACCAGTATTGGCACCTTTATCATCATCAAAAATTCTCTTGTGGTCCTGACTAGATGCCATCGGAATTGCCACATCGCCGTCAGATATTGCGATGTAAGAAGCCTCAATACCGTCAATTCTTTCTTCAACAATAATTTTATTCCCAGCGTTGCCAAATGTTTTTTTTACCAAAATTGTCTGTATAGCAGAAATGGCCTCGTCCTTATTGTTGCAAACAATTACTCCTTTTCCAGCAGCCAATCCGTCTGCTTTTACTACAACATCGTAGTCAATAGATTTTACATGGTCTTCTGCTTTTTGAGGATCATCAAATATTTCAAATCTGGCAGTAGGAATATCATTTCGCTTCATAAAATTTTTTGCCCAGATCTTGCTAGATTCAAGTTGTGCAGCTGCTTGTGAGGGTCCAAAGACTCTGAGATTTAATTCATTGAATTTATCAACAATTCCAGCAGCCAGTGGATCTTCAGGTCCAACTACAGTAAAGCAATTATTTTTTTGTGCAAATTCAGATAATTTGTCCAAATCATCAACATCAATAGGAACATTGTTTTCAGTGCCACCATTACCAGGTGCAGTGAAAACAGTTTCAACTTTACTGCTTTGAGATAGCTTCCATGACAATGCATGTTCTCGTCCACCAGAGCCAATTACAAGAATATTTACCAATAAAAAATATCAGTTACTCAATTATATATTCCAATTCTCAAATAATCTGTTTCTTTATAATGCCATACACACATCAAAATCCAGATGGAGTTAAATTCAAAATTTGATGCAAAAGCAATAGAATCAGAAACTAAAGAATATATCAAATCCATAGATATTGAAAAATTAATTTTTGCATCAGATAAACCTGAAAAAATCAGGTTCATCGAAGGACCTCCAACAATGAATGGAATTCCACACGCAGGTCATCTCAGAGGTAGGGTAATGAAGGATTTATGGTATAGATTTAACACATTACAAGGTAAAAAAATTGAATTTAATGGCGGATGGGACACACAAGGGCTACCAGTAGAATTACAAGTTGAAAAAGAATTAGGAGTTTCAGGTGGAAAAACAGAAGCCATCAAAGAATTCGGAGTAGAAAGAATTGTTTCAGAATGTAAAAAAGTTGTAGAAAAATTCAACAAAACTTGGGTCGAAGTAGACGATTTACTCGGAATGTCATTTAATCATAAAAAAGCATACTGGACATTCAAAGATGAATTTATAGAAAGAGAATGGCAGGTACTCAAAAAAGCATATGAAAATAAAATTTTAGAAGAAGACTTTACAGTTATTGCATATTGTCCAAGCTGTCAAACATCATTAAGTCATGCAGAAGTTAATCAAGGATATGAAGAAGTCAAGGATCCATCATTATACTACAAAGTAAAGTTAGTGAACGAAGATGCATTTTTGGTTGTATGGACTACAATGCCATTTACACTCGTTACAGATGCAATGGTCGGGTTAAATCCAAAAGAAGATTACGCATATGTCAAAGTCGAAAATGAAACATGGGTGATAGGAAAAACAAGATTAGAGGAGTTAATGTTAGAACTAAAAATTGAAAAATATGAAATTAAAAAAACAGTAAAAGGTTCTGAATTTGAAGGAAAAAAATACATTCACCCGCTGTTAGATTTAATTCCGGAGTTAAAGGAATACTCAAAATTAGACAATTATCATGTTGCAGTGTCAGAGTCATTTGTAGACGCAAGTACAGGTAGTGGATTAGTGCACTTGTCACCAGCAAACGGAGAAGAAGACATCAAAATTGCAAGTAAAAGAAAAGTAAAAATTTTTAGTCCGATAAATGATGAAGTGAAATTCACCAGTCAGGCAGGAAAATACGAGGGTATGTTTGTCAGGGATGCAGATAGAACAATCGTCGAGGATCTAAAAGAATGCAAAGCATTAGTCAAAATTGGAAAAATAAAACACAAGTATCCACTTTGCTGGAGATCACATCACCCAATCGTATGGCTGGCAAGAAGAGGTTGGTTTTACAAATTAGATAGACTAGGGAATAAAGCAATAGAGGCCGCAGAAAGCGTAGAATACTTTTTTGAACAACCAAAAAATAGATTTTTGGGAATCATTAAAGAAAGACACCCATGGTGCATTTCACGAGAAAGAATTTGGGGCTGCCCATTACCTGTATGGAATTGTGAGGATTGTGGCGAAAAAAATTGGTTTTTTACAAGAAAAGAGATTGTGGATTCTGCAGATAAATTACCAGATGGACCAGACTTTGAATTACATAGGCCATGGATTGACAACATAACAATAAAATGTAAAAAATGCAGCAGCGTTAAAACAAAAAGAGAAGAATATGTTTTAGACACATGGCACAATAGTGGTGCGGCACCATATGCATCATTAACAAATGAAGAATATGAAAAAG